>CAXGMX010000119.1:0-6619 GCA_964010955.1 uncultured bacterium | reverse complement strand
TCAAGAGCCTTAAACATGCCAATGATCGTCTGGTCATTACACCCGCATACTGCCGTAAGTGTGATTTCGAATTTAATAAAGATAAATTGCACAAGCCCGGCAAGTGCCCGAAATGCCATGGCACGTGGATACAGGGACCTCTGTTTGATATCGAACAGAAAACCTGAACCATGATCTAAGCCGAATTACAAATGAATAGTGTCTGTTCCTGATTAGTCATCATACCTTCTATTCAGTAGTCACAGTTTGTGTTCCTGTTTTGGGCTTTAGGTTTAGATTATGCGATGTCGGGTCAATTTTAGTAACTCTGCTTGCTTCAATTAAGAACCGATATTTAGCACCTTCTTTATCAGGAATAAAATTATAACATCTATATATTATCCAGTAGTAAAATGGCCCATTTTGTATATCTTCTACGACCCTTGGTGTGTTGTATATGATATAAAATCCAAAATAGACTGTTTTTTGTTTTTGATTTTATCCATATCTGACTTTCCTAAATAAATTTTTAGATTTAACTCTTCTTCTTCGTTTTGAAATAAAACAAACTTTTTCCTAGCGTATAATTCATTAGCATTCCAGATAACTAGGTTCTTTGAGTTTTCTAAAATATTTTCGATCCAAACATAAGTTTTTTCTATAGAAGTTGGAAACTGGCCATGTATTTTTTACTTTTAATTTAAGATGAAAGACTGTTTCCTTTTCCTTATTATCACCATTAGGATTAAACTCTTTCCCTTTATTAACAATACACTAAAAGGCGTTAGTTCCACAAAAGGTATTGTGTTTGTTGTTTGAGTAGGAGGATTTGGGGATTTTGGTATGTAAGTGATAGCAACAATTATTATGGGTAGTGCAATTGTGCCTATTATCCAACGCAATATATGATCCTTAATCCAATTCGGCCAGGTCATTCTTGTCCCCTCTGCAGTTAGAAAAGATGCGTTGAGGGGGATCTTAACAGGATGTACCTTTGAATTGTCAATAGGGGATATTAATCCCTCAACTCTTCAATCTTCAATCGTAAATACTTATAATCTGCGTTCCATCTGCGCCAATCAGCGTCCAGGTAATTTATAGAATCATGGAAATTTAGATTTGACAATCTGTAATGATTGTTGTTTAATAGTTTTATAGAATAAATTTATAATTTTTTATGGTGAGGAAATGGATACAGCAGATAATTTAATAGAAAAGTTCAGGAATAAGAATTTTAAGATTACACCGCAGCGTATGGGGATATTTAAGATTCTTGAGGGTAATCTCGAGCATCCTTCTGCAGAAGATATTTTCTCTAAAATAAAGAAGATTTATCCTGCCATATCTTTTACCACCGTTTACAAGACGCTGGATATTTTAGAAAAGATGGGCGAAGTCTTAAAGATTACTATAGATGATGAAAGAAAGCACTACGACCCCAATACGGCGACCCACCATCATATCATATGTTTAGGATGCAATAAAATCTCTGACATTGAGGGGGGTCACATAAACCCAACATTGCCGGATGGAATTCTAAATGAGTTTACACCTTCCAGATATCACGTCTCTTTCTATGGTACTTGTAAAGATTGTTTAAACAAGCAATAAACAGGCTTGAATCTAACTTGTATAATTTGTTTCAATTTAACTGAAAAAAATTGTATAATTGCGTTTTTCACAGTATTTTAATTGATAAGAAAAGTAGACGTAACCTTTTCATCCTTCGTAGTACTACGGAGAACGGGCAGGTTGCGTGATTCAAAAGAATTATTTTGAAAGAGAAAGGATTGAACATGAATATAGTTATAAGGCCGTTCGTGATTTTATTGTTAAGTACATTTGTAGTGTTCTCTCTTGCGTTCAATGTCACAGAGGATTTAGTATTTGCTGAGGTTGAGACCGGCATAGATGTGGGACAAAAAGCATCTCCGTTTAAACTGTTGACTGTTGACGGTAAGGAGATAGAGTTGGGATCATTTGCGAAAGATAAGGTTACATTACTTGTATTTGGTGCTACATGGTGCCCTTCATGCAGACATGAAATTCCGATCCTTAAGGAATATTACAGTGAGCTTAAGGATAGTGGTCTTAATGTGTTAGGTATCGATATCAAGGAGAGTGTAAAAAAAGTCAAATCTTTAATTGATAAGATGCAGATAAATTATCCTGTGGTTCTTGATTCAAGTGCTGACGTAGCCAGGCTATATAAGGTCGTGGGAATACCCTTAACATTATTCTGGATAAGAATGGGGTAATAGTATACAAAGAAAACAAACCGCCGAGCAAAGAGTTTTTAAAAGGTTTATTGTAAGTTATATTTGTTTAAGTGGTGCCTACTCGTAGACATTAAAAGGAGGGATGGAATATGTCTTTGAAAACGTTAAGGGAAATACTGGATCAGGCTATTCAGAATGAAGACGAAGCTAATCGATTTTATTCTGAAGCGGCAAGTACGGTGAAGGATCCTTCGGCGAAGGTATTACTTAATGAATTTGCAGAAATTGAATTGAAACATAAAACTGTGTTGCAGGATTTTGATTTAAGCACTGTTGATGAAGAACACCATACCGTTAAAGAAGTACATGACTTTCACATAAGTGATTATCTTCTTGATAAAGAGATTACTCCGGATTCAACCTTTCAGGACATAATGATACATGCAATGAAGAGAGAACAAAAGGCATATCAGTTTTTCAAAGACATGGCTACGGTTGTGAGCAGCGTTGAAGTAAAAACCCTTTTTGAAGATCTGGCGGCAGAAGAGTTAGACCATAAAGGAAGGATTGAGACAGAATACGATGATGTAATCTATAAGGAGTTTTGATAAATGGCAGAATACGTTATCATTGGTAATGGTGTTGCCGGTATAAAAGCGGTAGAACAAATCAGGAAGTCTGATAGTGATAGTAAGATTACAATGGTAGGGGAGGAGAATTATCCGTTTTATTACAGGCCTCAACTCCCGGGATATATCAGCGGCTCAGTCGATGAAGGAAGATTATGGGGGAAAAGGGAGAGTTTTTATGAAGATAACGGAGTTGCTTTACTCCTTGGAAAGAAGGCTGTAAAGGTTAAGGATAGTAATAATGAGGTTGTGTTAAGTGACGAAACTGTGATCAAATATGATTCGCTCTTAATCGCAACCGGTGGTTCTATCAAAAGCAGGGAATATCCGGGTGGTGATTTAAATGGCGGAATAGTACAGCTTAAAACTATAGATGATGCAAAAAATATAAAGGAAAGGGTGAAGGGAGCAAAAAATGCCGTAGTAGTTGGTGAAGATTTTCTGACACTGTCTCTGGTAGAAGCCTTGAATAAAAGCGGCATTGGAGTAACCTATCTGTTGCGGGGGGATAGGCTATGGCCTGATGTGATGGATAAGGATGCCTCCAAAGTTCTAGAGATCAAACTGAGTGAAAAAGGCATAAAGATAGAGCATGAGACTGATATAAAAGAAATTGTTATTAAGGATAAAGCTGTTCAGGGTGTTGTTACCACAAACGATGTATTTGTTGAATGTCAGATTGTTGGTGCTATAGATAAACTGAAACCTAACATGGATTTCTTGAGTGATAGCGGTGTGAATGTCAGCGATGGTATCCTGGTGAACAATAATATGCGAACTAATATTGATAACATCTATGCGGCCGGCGATGTTGCTCAATTGACAAATGATACGGAAGAAGATATTCCAAAGATTAATATCAGATGGCTGAAGGCCTGGAAGCAGGGACAGGTTGCAGGTGAGAACATGACGGGCAAAGATTCCGAATATGATGATGTCTCGTGCGTTAGTTCAACACAGGTATGCGGGGTCGACCTGGTTTCGATAGGGGTTTCAAATCCGTTAAATGGTGGTTATAAGATAATGAGAGGTGATTATCCTCATCCTGAAATTGATGTTTATAAGAAGTTAGTCTTAAAAAATGATGCAGTGGTCGGTGCTTTATTTGTTGGTAATGTGCTCGAGGCCGGAGAGATAACAAAGGCCATCAGAAACAAAACAAAATATTCTGATATTGACGAGGCCCTTTTGAAACAGATGTTTGATTTCAATTATCCTGTGAGTCCATTTCGCGGTTTTCTGTGTCCGGTATGCAAGCTTGAGCTTTCAACACCATCTGACGCGAAGGTCGGGGATAAGATTGTGTGTCCTGCCTGCGGTATAGAACTTAAGGTAACTGAACGGATGCTGAAGTGATAGCATTATCATTTGGTCAAAGCATTTCTAAAAAATTTTCACTATATTAAACAGGTTTTTACATGAACAGTTGGAAATGTAGTAGTTGTGGTTATCAACATGATGCAATGGAACCACATGAAACCTGTCCTTCATGTGGCAAGGAATGTGAATTTATAGATGTTACAAATTATGTTCCTAAAATGGAGAGGACAGGTAGAGAATGCATATGTAAGGAGTGTGGGACTGAAGTCAGGGTTGTCAATGATGGTAGTGGCTTCCTTAAATGCTGTGACCAGCTTATGGTGTTAAAGTAAATTTATAATATATCGAGGATACAATGAAAAATGAGACAATAGAATCAATAATAAAGAAAGCGGCTAATAAAGAGAATGGCACTTATTTACTTTTATAAGAATGCTGCAGATAATGCGCACGATGTACAAACAAAGGCTGTTCTGGTTAAGTTTGCTGAGGAAGAGCTGAAGCATAAACAAATATTGGAAGAGTTTGACATAGGGGAGTTAAAGGATCAGAAAATAGATATAGCAGAAGACGAGCATCGGCAGGGGATAACGGAATTTCTGGTAGATACACATGAAGGCATCGGCGAAGATTCAGACTTTAAGGATGTCCTTGTGTATGCTGCTAAAAGAGAGAAAAAGGCTTTTGACTTTTATGATACTATGTCTAAGAATGTTGATGATTCTGAATTGCAAAAGCTTTTTGTCTGGCTGGCACATGAAGAATCGAAACACAAAGAGGATATCGAGGCATTGTTCTGGGAGGTAATGTATCGTTAGGGTTTTATGATAGACTACCATATACATACAAATTTGTGTGGCCATGCAGTAGGAGAAATGGCCGATTACGTTAAGGAGGCAATAAGTTCTGATCTTGAGGAAATAGGTTTTAATGACCATTTGCCCTTGAATGGTGACAGTGGCAAGGAACAGAACCTTTCAATGGCACTTGATGAACTCCCGCATTATGTAAATGAGGTTATAAACCTGCGTAAATCATTCCCGGAGATTCGAATTAAGTTAGGAATAGAAGCTGACTTTACTCCGGGTACTGAATCTTATACCAGAGAGCTTTTAACAAGGTACGATTTTGATTATGTAATGGGTTCTGTGCATTACATTGGTAAATGGGCATTCGACCATCCCGGAGAACGCAAGGAGTGGGATAGCAGGGATGTAGATACTGTTTATAAGGAGTATTTTGAATTATTACGTAAGTCTGCAAGGACTTCACTTTTCGATATAATCGGGCATTGTGATCTCGTGAAGAAGTTTGGGAATCGTGCAACTGGAGAGATTTCAAAGGATTTGGATGATACCGCGAAGGTCTTTAAAGAATGTGGTGTTGCTATAGAGATAAATACCTCCGGCCTTAGAAAGCCGGTGAGTGAAATCTATCCGTCATGTGACATCCTTAAGGTATATCGGAAATACGATGTACCGATTGTTTTCGGTTCAGATGCCCATACTCCTGATGATGTGGGTAGAGATTTTGATAAAGCCGTATCACTTGCCAGGCAGGCGGGATATCAGGAATTTTGTAACGTTTGAGAATAGAAAGATGAAGCATCAGAAGCTTGATGATAGTAAATCAATTGTAAATTCTCAATAAGCTGAGGGGCATCTTCCAGAAAATCTTTGCCTGCTCGGACAGCTGGTTAGAAGATAAAAGGAATATATAAATAATTAATAAACCCTCCAATATTTTTCAGTTGAAAGGAGTTTGATTTATGTCTAAAGACGATATGATGGGACCATACAGCGAAAAGGTGATGGATCATTTTATGGATCCCAGGAATATGGGAGATATAAAAGATGCAGATGCTGTAGGAACAGTGGGTAATCCTGCTTGTGGTGATGTAATGAGGTTGTACATAAAAGTAGAGGGTGATAAAATAACAGAAGCGAAGTTTAAGACTTTTGGTTGTGGCGCCGCAATTGCGACAAGCAGCATGGCTACAGAAATGATTAAAGATAAGTCATTAGAGGAGGCCAGAAAAATTACAAATGAAGCAGTTGCTGAAGCGCTGGATGGTTTACCGCCGAAATAAGATGCATTGCTCAGTTCTGGCTCAGGAAGCTATTGAAGCGGCAATTAAGAATTATAAGGAGAAGAAGTAGCAACAGGTAGTTTTCGGACGCGGCTTCAAAGAGTGCCAGCTAAAGTAGTGTAAAAGCACCTTCACTTAAAATAGGGAGGCGCTTTTTTTATTTGATTAAGCATGGAAAAGTCTGGTTGTTTATTTGCGGCTATTCAGTTTTTTATTTATAGACACTTCTCTTTTTGCCTGCATGAGCATTCCTTTTTCACTGTAAACGACTCCCAGATTATAATGAACATCAGGTAAACCCGGGTTAAATTCAATCACTTTCTTATACTCAAGTATTGCATCATCGTACATTCTCTTCTTGCTGTAAACTATGGCCAGGTTGT
>CAXGMX010000118.1:0-6625 GCA_964010955.1 uncultured bacterium | reverse complement strand
GTGGTTAATGTTTTCGAGCTTATTTCAGTTGCGGGAGAGCATTGGCCGCCTGTCATACCGTAAATAGCATTTGAAATGCATATTACAGTAATGTCTGTGTTTCTTCTGGAGGCATGCAGGAGGTGATTTCCTCCTATCCCAAACAGGTCGCCATCACCACTGATAACCATTACATTTAATTCTTCATTGGCCAGCTTTATTCCCTCGGCTACGGGGAGCGCTCTTCCGTGAGC
Source organism: uncultured bacterium (assembly GCA_964010955.1). Lineage (GTDB taxonomy): Bacteria > Planctomycetota > Brocadiia > Brocadiales > Scalinduaceae > Scalindua. Next base: position 6,392 of record CAXGMX010000118.1, on the reverse strand, counting down.
CGTATGTACTGAATCAAGGTCAAAAAATCCGGCGCTCCTCCCGGAACAGCCGATACCTGATACCATAACTGTTCCATTTTTCGGGAAATTCAGTTTTTCCATAGCAAGGCAGGAAAGTTTAAGAATGATTCCGTTGCCGCATCCGGGACACCACTGGTGTGGTAATCTTTCCTGTTTCAGATAATTAAGATAAGTAAGTTCTTTGGTCATTTTTTCTTTTTGATTCTCCTTAGTTTCGTCGAAATCTCATTTAAATCTATTTTACCTCCAATGATTGAAATACACTTAACCTCACGATGCAGCAATCTTTCAACCTCATTTACATATTGCCCTGAGTTCATTTCCATTACGACAATTTCTTTATATTTTTTTGCAATGTCTCTGAGTTTCTCAACTATCGGGAAAATTCTTACAGGCCTGTAAATTGCAAAATCTTCTTTAAGGTCATATGCCGCCCTGGACAATGCACCGTATGCTATTAATAGTATATCTGAAGACTTATTTTCAATATATTCATAATCATTGTACTTCCTGGATACTTTCTTCTGCTTTGTCTCAAGATGTTTCATTAACTTTTTGTGTACCTCGGGATCAGATGTTTCCGGCATTGAATCCTCATGAGTAAGGCCTGTGAAATGCCTATTGGACGTTCCCAATGGAGCTAAAGTCCTTTTAGATACCGGGTAATCAACTTCCTCAATAGTTTCGTAAAGGTGGCCGACATAACTGTCACTTAAGATTATTACCGGACTGAGCGATTCTTCAGCGGCATTAAATGCATTGAAGGTAAATTCATATAGTTCCGCAACCGAGTTCGGATAAAAGACTATGGGGAAGTAATCACCATGACTGCCATATTTACATTGCAGGATATCTCCCTGGGCAGGAAATGTAGGCATGCCGGTACTTGGGCCAACACGCTGAACATTTACGATTACGAGCGGGACTTCCATCATGTGGGCATGGCCGATACTTTCCTGCATAAGAGAAAAGCCAGGCCCTGACGTCGCCGTCATGGCTTTTGCACCCGCCAGAGAGGCACCAATAATTGTATTGATTGAGGCAATTTCGTCTTCCATCTGCAATACTTTCACTGTTTTACTGATTAACCAGTTCATGCAGAATCTCTGAGGCAGGTGTAATAGGGTATCCTGCAAAGAAATTCAAACGGCTTTTACAGCAGCCAGGGCTATTGCCTGGTTACCTTGTAGTAGTCTTTTTGTCATCTTTAATATCTATAATAAGTGCCATGTCCGGACAGTATCTTTCACATTGCAGACATGCGATGCATTTTCCAAGCTCTTTGAGTTTTCTTTGATTTATTTTATAATTCTGTACAGGGCAAGTATGAACACAAATGCCGCATACTTTACACCTTTTATGATTTATATGAACAATTCCCTGTTTCTTAGCCATTGGTTAATATGTAAATAAGTCATACCGAAAGCTGGCCCGGTCAGCTTATCACCTTCTCAACTGCTTCTCCAATATCTGCCGGACTGTCTACAACGGTGACACCGGCATTTCGTAAACATGAAACTTTTTCTGCAACAGTACCTTTGCCTCCGGCAATAATCGCTCCTGCATGGCCCATCCTTTTACCCGCCGGTGCTGTTAGCCCGGCAATGAAACTTATTACGGGCTTGGTTATTTCCATCTTTATAAATTCTGCCGCTTCTTCCTCTGCACTTCCGCCAATCTCACCAATCATGACTATAGCTTCGGTGTTGCTGTCTTCCTGGAAGAGTTTCAAGGCATCTATAAATGTTGTTCCGATAACAGGGTCACCGCCTATTCCAATACATGTTGACTGCCCGATATTTCTTTGTGTTAATTGCCACACGGCTTCGTAGGTAAGTGTACCGCTTCTTGATATAACGCCTACTGCTCCAGGCGTATGAATATAACCCGGCATAATTCCGATCTTCGATTCTCCCGGAGTAATAATTCCCGGACAGTTAGGCCCTATCAGGCGTGCTGTTTTTGTATTGAGATAATCTTTTACCTTTAACACGTCAATAGTTGGAATTCCTTCGGTAATGCAAATGATTAATTTAATATCTGCTTCTGCCGCTTCAATAATTGCATCCGCGGCGAATGGTGCCGGTACATAAATTATGGATGTGTCGCATCCGGTTTCCTCTACAGCCTCTTTCATGGAGTCAAAGACCGGAACATCGCAAACCCTGGAGCCTCCCTTCCCCGGAGTAACGCCTGCAAGTATTTTTGTGCCGTATTCCAGCATGTGTTCCGTATGAAACCTCCCTGACTTACCTGTAATTCCCTGGCATATTACCTTAGTGTCTTTATTGATTAAGATGCTCATTTTCTATCGTTTACGGCTTTAATTATCTTCTCAGATGCATCTTTCATACTATCGGCAAAGATTATGTGAAGATCGGGATTGTCTAATATTTTTCTTGCGATTTCAACATTCGTACCTTCTAATCTGACTACAAGCGGTACTTTAATGTTAACTTTTTCTATGGCATGAATAATTCCCTCGGCAATAACGTCGCATTTCATTATGCCGCCGAAGATATTTACCAATACTCCTTCGACCTTTGAGTCTGTAAAAATTATCTCAAAGGCGGTTGTAACTCTTTCAACAGGAGCATCACCTCCCACATCCAGGAAATTAGCGGGTGAACCGCCATGAAGTTTGATAATATCCATTGTAGCCATTGCCAGGCCGGCGCCGTTAACTAAACATCCTATATTTCCTTCGAGTCCGATGTAACTCAACCCTGCCTCTGAGGCCATACTTTCCGCACTTTTATCTTCTGAAAGGTTATCTATTTCCTGAAACTCCTTATGGCGGAAAAGGGCATTATCATCAATGTCCATTTTTATATCCAGGGCAAATATCTCTTCATCCGGAGTTAATATGAGGGGGTTTATTTCAAGAAGTGAACAGTCGTTTTCGACGAATACCTTGTACAGGTTTTTGAGCAGGTTAGATGCCTTTGTTAAAGGGGGTCCGGTCAAATTCAGATTAAGCGCTATTTGACGTGCCTGAGAATCTTGAATACCAAGTACTGGATCGATTTGTTCTTTAAAAATCTTTTGAGGTGTTTTTGAAGCAACATCCTCTATTTCTGTTCCCCCTTCTGTACTGCCTATTATGGTGATTTTCGATGTACTTCTGTCTATTGATATGGCGAGATACAGCTCTTTTTTTATGTCAATGGCTTCTGCAATGAGAACTTTGTTTACTTCTATTCCCTCTTTCCCTGTCTGAACAGTTACTAAACGAGAACCAATGATTTCAGAAGTATACTCTTTTACTTCATCCAGCGTCTCAACTATCTTTACACCGCCGCCTTTTCCCCTGCCGCCTGCAAGGATTTGAGCTTTTATAACGCACCTTTTTGCTCCCAATTGATTATATATTTTTGCTGCCTCTTCAGCATCGGTTACCACTTCTCCTTCGGTAACATTTACATTATATTTGTGAAGAATTTTTTGTGCCTGATATTCGTAGAGTTTCAATGGCAGTCCTGATCTTTTGATTTATAAAACACGGAATTACTAAATTGCATTTTATATTGTTAATTTGATCTGCAAAAGTTTAGAATTACAAATTATTAATTCTACTTATCATAGGAAATATGTCAAGGTGAAAGGCAACAGGCGAAAGAGATAAAAGCTTACAGGGGTTGGATAGAAAAAACTTATTAAAATACAATGGTCAATTATTATAACTTAAGCATATCAGACGCAATCAAATCGATAGATACTTCTCAGACAGGCCTGTCTGAAGAAGAGGCGAGGCAGAGGCTGGAGAAGTACGGCGTTAACGAATTGAAACAGAGAGAAAAGATTTCACCATTTCAGATCTTAATCAGGCAGTTTACTTCATCTATTGTTTTCATCCTCCTGGCCGCACTTGTTATCTCTCTATTGATAGGAGAAAAACTGGACGCCATCGTCATTTCAACTATTGTAGTCCTTAACGGGGTATTTGGTTTTGTTCAGGAATTTAAGGCGGAAAAAGCTATTGAGGCGTTGAGAAAGTTAACCGCGCTGAAGGCAACGGTCATCAGGAACGGAATAGAGGCTGAGATAGATTCAAGAGAATTGGTCCCCGGAGACATAATTCTTTTAGAAACCGGAAGCAAAGTCCCTGCCGATGCAAGGCTGATTGATATTGCCGCATTTCAGGTAGACGAAGCATCATTAACCGGAGAATCCGTTCCGTCCAATAAGATCACCAGTCCTCTTGATGATAATATATTAGTAAACGATCAGGAGAACATGGTGTTTATGGGAACAATGGTAACAAAGGGACACGCAAAGGCCGTTGTTACCGGTACTGGTATGAATACGGAAATAGGTAAAATCGCAGACATGGTCCAGGAAGCAGAAGAGAAACTGTCACCTTTACAGGTAAAACTGAAGAAGTTTGGTAAATGGCTCGGCTTTGTTACTATAGGAATCTGCGTAGTCGTCTTTGGAGTGGGTGTCTTGAGAGAATATCTGACAACTGATCTGTTTGAAACCTCTTTTGTGATTGAAATGTTTCTGGCTTCTGTGGCCCTGGCGGTTGCGGCCATACCTGAAGGCCTTCCTGCTATTGTGACTATTTCTCTTGCCTTTGGTGTCAGAAGAATGGCCAAACGCAATGCCTTGATCAGGAAGCTTCCTGCTGTTGAAACACTCGGCTGCACTAATATCATCTGTTCTGACAAAACAGGCACTTTAACAAAAAATGAAATGACTGTCAGGGAGATTTATTTCAATAACAGACTGATCGAAGTCACCGGTGATGGTTATACACCGGAAGGTAGTTTTATGCAGACAGGTGGTGAGGAAGTAGACATTTCAAGCCTTGAACTGTTATTCAGGAGCAGTACTCTGTGTAATGATTCGAGATTGAACCACAATGAAAGATGGGAAATATTCGGGGACCCTACAGAGGGTGCGCTGCTTGTTTCTGCCGGGAAAGCCGGTTTTAAGAAGACAGAAATGGAGGACAGGTTTCCCAGGATAGATGAGATTCCTTTTGATTCAGAAAGAAAATGCATGACAACCATCCACAGGGTTAATGAGGAAAACACTGCTTATATAAAAGGAGCACCGGATGTAATCCTCGACCACTGTAAATATATCTCCATAAACGGACAGGTAAAAGATATAACCGGAGAGGACAGAAAGAAAATTCTTGATGTTAATCATAAAATGGCGAGCAAGGCCTTGAGAGTTTTAGGGTTTGCATATAAATCATTAGCTGAAAAATATACACCGAAATCTGAAATAGTTGAAAAGAATTTAATCTTTATTGGCTTGCAGGCTATGATTGACCCCCCGAGAGAGGAGGTCAGAGAATCAATTATAAAATGCAGGTCAGCCGGCATCAGCACTGTAGTAATAACAGGTGACCATAAACTTACCGCTATTGCTATTACGAAGGAATTAGGATTGTTTAAAGAAGGTGACAAGGCTTTAAGCGGAGAGGAATTAGATAAATTAAGTGATGACGAACTTGATGAAATAGTTGAAAGCATTGTAATCTGTGCAAGGGTAAGCCCGGAGCACAAGGTTAGAATCTTAAACGCCTTAAAAAAGAGAGGGCATATCGTCGCAATGACGGGTGATGGAGTAAATGATGCCCCGGCTTTAAAAAATTCTGATATCGGAGTGGCAATGGGAATTACCGGAACTGACGTCGCCAAGGAAGCCTCTGATATGGTACTGACAGATGACAACTTTGCATCGATTGTAAATGCGGTAGAAGAGGGAAGAGGTATTTACAATACCATTAAACAATTTGTCCAGTATACCCTCTCTTCAAATCTTGGAGAAATACTTGTTGTTTTCCTGGCGATCCTAATCGGATGGCCTCTCCCGTTGATCGCTATTCAGATACTCTGGGTAAATTTACTGACAGACGGCCTGCCGGGCCTGGCGCTGGGACTGGATCCTTTCGACAAAGATATTATGAAGAACCCGCCCAGAAAGAGAGATGAAAAAATAATATCCAGAGACGTTATTCAGAACATTTTAATAGTCGGCTTAGTGATGGGGACAGGAACACTGCTTATGTTTTACGGTTATGGGGTTGAGACCGTCAAGGCAAAATCTATTGCCTTCACCACACTTGTAATGTTCCAGTTATTCAACGTATTAACTTACAGGGCAAAAGACTTTAAAATAGATATCAGGACAAGTAAATATTTAATCGCCTCCGTCGTGATCTCAATATTGATGCAGTTTGCTGTGCTTTATACACCATTAAATGTCGCTTTTAAAACCGTTCCCCCTTGGACCGGTTGACTTGATTAAGGTGTTCTTGGTATCAGGCACCTTATACCTTATACTTGAATCAAGAAAGATGTACCTGAACTATCTGGAAGCAAAAGATTACATGAGGCTAGCCGTTCGTCGCCTGA
>CAXGMX010000117.1:0-6636 GCA_964010955.1 uncultured bacterium | reverse complement strand
ACCTTCTAACGTGACATTGTCTTTGGAAGGCTCTAACGGGAGTTTTTTCTACTAACTCTTCGACTGGCTGAATATCTTTCTTTGGCAATGCAGTCTTTGGCTCTTTGATAAGATCGTTTATATCAATCTCTTCAATTTCCTCAACTTCTGATTCTGCGACACTCCCTTCTTCAGATAACTTTAAATCTGGTGTTTTTGTCTCATAAACGGTTGTCCTTGTACTAAGAAAGATACCAATAACTACAAGTATTACTACACCGAGAATTATTCCGATTTGTGTATCTCTTCGCATAGATTTTTTCCTTTCTTTGTAAAAAGGTTGATTATGCTCTAGATGGTTTCAAATACTTTTCTTTTTTTACTTGCGGTGTTTTATGTAAAAGTCTATATGCTATCCAGATTGGAAAGAATATACAAATTATAATTATTTTGAAGACCTTTTTAACAAATTCCCAGTCAAGCAGGATTGGGCTGGCAATGAAAATAGAAGAATATGTACCGACCACAACTCCGACCATCATGACAAATGCAAATCCATGTATTGCCGTTCCTCCAACAAAGTAAAGGGCAGATACAACACCAAATGTAGTTACAGATGTGAGGATTGTTCTGTTCAGGTTTTGGTTAATACTGATGTCTATTAAGTCTTTTGTTATTAATCTGTTCTTGCCGGCCAGATTTTCCCTGATACGGTCAAATAACACAATTGTGTCATTTAATGAATACCCGATCAGTGTCAGGAAGGCAGCGACCATCGGCAGGTTTAATTTTACATCACCAAATATATTTCCATAATGATCAGCGATTGCAACTGCTCCAACAGTAATTAATACATCGTGGATGAGAGTTAATACCGCAGCTACTCCAAATTTCAGTTCACCAAATCTAAACCATATATAAATAATTATTGCTAGGCAAGCAAAAAAATAGGGCGAGAGCGGCTCTACTTTTCATTTCACCAGCTACAGTTGAACCTATGCTAACCACTCTCTTGAACGGGTCCGGCCTTGACATTTCTGAGCTTGTACCTTCAGCGTAAATCCTGTCCTCGAATGTCACAAAAATATCTTCACGTATCTTTTCCTGTATCTTTGCTGCATTCAACGCCTGGATGCCTATCATATAGTCCCTGGCCGTTATATCCACACCTGTAATTTGACCAACTGAGTCTCTAAGTTGATTTGAGCCGGAAAACATCTCTCTTAAAGAACCTTCATCAATGTTATCCTTTAGCTCAATGTGGATTGATGAATTGTCGACTATCCTGATCGGAGGTATATTCAAGGATGCTCCCATTAGTTTGATTGTTTCCAGCACATCTCTTGCTCCCGTAACTTCTAACTTTTTAGAGGTAGCCTTTCTACTGGATGTTCCTCTTGTCGACACCATAATATCTTTGTATCCTTCTTTCTTCATTACTAATTCAAGCATATTGGGATCAACTGATTTATTCGTATCCATGCTCATGGTTGATATCGATCTGAATTGTGTATTCCTCGGATCGTCTGTAATAGACGGAAGTTCATCTTTTATATCACCATATTGCGGCTTTACTGCTGAAATATCAAGAAGACCTGCGAGGAGAGTAGTTACGTTGCTTATTGTATTCGTCCTTGATTTATCCTGTTTTAGTCCGGAAATATTAATTGAATATTTTTTGCCTGATTTCCCAATAGGATATAAAGAAGTAATGTTACTTCGTCCATAACCAGCCTCTATCAGGTAATCCTGAATGGTAAATTCATCTACAGGTTCATTCAAGGTTAACTGATAGTTTGAGGAATCACTATGGCTGATTCTGCTGAACAACTTCTCATCAATTACGTTTTGTATGTCATTCTCTATCTTTTGAACGGTTTTCTCATCGTTCAGGCTCTTAATCCTGATTCCAAATTCAGTTGAATCGTTTGTTGCACTAGTGGTATCTCTACTTGCCCATATATTCTGCACCTCTGCATTAGGATAACCTGTAAATGACAGTTTGTTTCGCACCTCCACAACAGGCGTAGGTTTATTCAGCTTTAATTGAATAAGTGTTCCTCCTGTAAAGTCTATGTCATATACATCTTTGCCTCGAAATGCAAATACTGAAATACCAATTATGATCGAGGCAAGTGAAGCTATCATGGCAATGCGCCTATAAGACACAAAGGATGTTTTCGGATTTCTAAATATCTGCAACATTGAGAAACTGCGCATGATTCCTATACCCATGAATATCTCAAAGACTACCCTTGTAACGAATACGGCAGTAAACATGTTGATCAAAAGGCCGGCTATCAATACTATGGCAAATCCTTTTACAGGCCCTGTTCCCACTGCATATAAGATAAGTGCAGTGATTAAAGTTGTTAGATTTGAATCTACGATAGTTGTAAAGGCTCTTTCGTAACCATTTTTAATAGCAAGTTTTATTGCCTTGCCTTTGGCCTTTTCTTCTCTTATTCTTTCAAAGATCAAGACATTTGCATCAACTGCCATACCTATCATCAACACCAGACCAGCGATACCGGGCAGTGTGAGTGTGGCATTCAGTATGGCTAGAGTTCCTATAACTAAGAATATGTTTAGGACGAAGGTAACATTTGAAACTACACCTGCCCCCAGGTAATAGATGCACATAAACAGTATAATAAATATTCCGCCAATGATACCGGCGAGAAGCCCTTTTTTAATTGAGTCTTTACCCAAGCTTGGACCAACGGTAGTCTCCATTTCTAACTCAAGGTCTGCAGGAAGACTACCTGCACGCATTACGGCGATCAGATCATTAACCTCGTCTTGAGTAAAATTACCCTCTATGATTCCTTTACCGGGAATTCTATCACGTATTATCGGGGCAGAATAAAGGGTACCGTCCAGGATTATTGCTAATGGCTTTCCAATATTACGTTCAGTTAAACGTCCAAATTTAGACCTGCCTGCCTGGTCGAATTCAAATCCGATGACTGGCTTAATATCTTTGCGGTCTGGGAAAACCCTTGTAAGGTGCTCCCCCGTTATCTCAATCTTGTTTTGTACCAGAAACCAATCTTGGGTTTCTGCTTCTTCTCCCTTCTGCTTTCTGAGCCAGTGCTTGTAGAAACCCGGTACAGTTGTTCCTGCTTTAGCATCACTGTGTTCAGTACTGTCCGGGGGTGCTGCCAGTCTGAATTCAAGTTTTCCGAGTCTGGTGATTCGTTTCTTAAGGCTCTCGGTTTCGTTTTTCGTCGCACCGGGAACCTGTATAAGGATCCTTCGCATACCCTGTTGTTGCAGCCTGTACTCTAATACACCCTGTGGATCAATCCTTTTTTCTAATAATGCTATTATTTCATCTGTGAGGCCAGGGTGCAGTTCACCTTCTTCTGCCTTTATTTTGTACAGAAGCTCAGAACCTCCTCTTAAATCGAGGCCAAGCTTAATCTGCCCTCTAGCGATGTACTCAACATTTTTCTGGATTACAGTCTCGCCTTTTTCGTTCGTTTCCTTCTTTAAAATTGTTTCATTTATTATTGGGCTTGTAAACAGGAAGCTAAAGAGTGAATCTTCTATAATTGTACGGTCGACTACTTTACCGTTTATCTCTGTAATATTTTCCGTTTTTATTGGTGCATCAGCCGGCGGGTACAACGCCATTATGGCAATAGCAATAAGTATTACGATCAGTGGTATCTTCCATTTCAAATTCATTGACATCTAAATAGTCTCCTTAGCTCTTCTAGTATGTTTGCTCTGTTCAGTTATCTTCTTTTTCATCTCTAGGTGCTGTTACGGATGTTATAGCACTCTTGTCAATTTTCAATTTTACATCCTTGGTATCGTCTACTCGGACTATGACTTCACTTTCCTTTACTGATACGACGACACCATGCACGCCTCCAACTGTTACTATTTTATCCTGTTTTCTTACGTTTGAAATCATTTCCAGTCTTTTTTTCTCTTTTGTTTTTCTGTGGTCTAATGATTAGAAAGTACATAATTGCGAACATTATAATCAAAAGCGGTAAAAATTGCATCATGGGATTTCCCTGTGCTGCCATTAAGAAATTCATATAAAACCTCCTTTTTTTTAATAAGATGAATCCAGATAAAATAAATTAATTTTCTATTGTAGTGAAAGAAATTGAGATTTAAACTGTCTGTAATTACCATCTTCTATCGATTGTCTTGCTTTTTGCATAATGTTCTCAAAATAGCTTATATTATGCAATGACATAAGGTTAAGGCCCAGTATTTCGTTTGTGGTGAGTAAATGCCTGATATATGCTCTTGAAAAGTTCTGGCAGGTATAACAGTGGCAATACTCATCAAGAGGTTTCTCGTCCTCTCTATAACAGCTATTGTTAATTTTTAATTTGCCTTCATTAGTAAAAGCACAGCCATTTCTGCCGTTTCGAGTGGGTATTACACAGTCAAACAAATCGATTCCATGCTCAATTCCATCCAAAATATCTGCAGGAAATCCAACTCCCATCAAATAACGTGGTTTCTCTTCCGGCAAGTGCGGTACTGTATATTCAAGCACTTCGTTCATCAGCATATTTCCTTCGCCAACACTCAGGCCACCTATAGCATATCCATTAAATTCCATTTCTACCAATCTGCCAGCACATTCTTCACGAATGTCTTTAAAAACACTTCCCTGTACTATTGCATATAAAGTCTGGTTTTCATCTTGATGAGCTTTTTGGCAGCGTTCTGCCCAGTTTATCGTTCTATGCATGGATTGACTTGCCCTATCATTTTCACAAGGATAAGGAAGGCATTCATCAAAAGCCATTATAATGTCGGCTCCTAATGCATTTTGTATTTCCATTACGTTTTCGGGTCCCAGGAATTTACGGGACCCATCAATTGGAGACTGAAACTCAACTCCATCATCTGTCACATTAGTTAAGCGTGCCAGCGAAAATACCTGGTAGCCTCCGCTATCAGTAATTATTGGTCTATCCCATTGCATAAACTTATGCAAACCACCAAGTTTTTTTATAACATTGTCTCCAGGCCTGAGGAATAAGTGATACGCATTACAAAGCAAAGCAGGTACATTAGCTTCTTTCAACTGATAAGGCGTCAAGGTCTTTACAGTTGCTTGTGTACCAACCGGCATAAAAGCAGGTGTGGTGATTAAGCCATGACTCGTAGATATTTCCCCGCACCTTGCTTTAGTGTTCTTGTCTGAGGCCAGAAGCCTGAAATGCAATAAATCATCCAATAGTACGTTGTAAAATTATTTTAACCAATTTTGGCAAAGCCACACTTAGCGTGGCAAAGCTGAGTTCTGTAAAAAATTTAAGAATTGGGGAATTCAGGAATTCCTTAATCCCTCAGTTCCTCAATATTATAATTCCGACCCCTTCGGGTCAGGTTATGTTTCTTAATATATTTTTACCAGGTCTATTTCCGGATAGTAGTGTTTCAAGATATCATACCATTTAAATCCGGAATTTGCCATGCCTTGTGTTCCGTACTGGCACAATCCAACGCCATGTCCCCAACCGCTTCCATCAAAGGTTAGCGAGCTGCCATTATTTTTAACCTTAAAAGCTGTGCTACGCAGATTATTTGGGCCTACTATAAGTCGAAACTCGTTTGCGTTCACCCTTTTAGTTCCTCCTGAATGTTCAATCTTTATTGTAGAGGAATGGCCACCCGGTCCAGTCTTTTCAGTAACTATTCTGTTTATCTTCTTTACCTTAAATTTGGCATTGTTAAGTTTTCTTTCAATTTCGTCCTTTTTAAGATTAGCTTTCCAGTTATAGTATTTGGATTTGTTGCAGTACCCGCAGTCTACACCGCTTAAAGGCGGGATACTCCTGAGATTAAACACTGTATTGATGTCTTCCGTGTGTCCTCCACATGTACTGTGAAAATATCCGGGGAAAAGTTCCCAATTATACACCATTACAGTTCCTCTGGATTTGTCTACTATTTCTTTCGTCTTTGGTTTGTAATTGTACGAGCCATTATATGCAAGGTCCAGTTTGTTTATATGATACAGGGCATTGTTTTTGTTTTTTTTTGATAAATTGCATATGTACGCGCTGCAATTACCTGTGCCTGTATTGCGTCATCTCGCCACATTGTCGGCATTTCGCCCTCTATAACGCCGGGCAAGTATTCCTCAATACCTATTTCCTCCAATACAGAGAATCTGTCCTCATTTTGTGGTACCAATATAAGCTTACCACGATACTTTGATTTATCAATTTTGATGAAACCTTTATCAGAAACAATGCCGACATTACTGCTTGTTTTCACAAAAGTAGTAGAGGCCTCAGGTGTTGAATAAGAGGCCTGGGGCATTATTCGAAATTCTCCTGATTTTAAGAATATGACTGACTTTGGTAAATTAGTCCTGCTAGCCAGAATTTTGTTACTGTCAAGGTCAGAAATATTATATGGGTGACTAATTTCTATTTCTGTTTCTTTTACATCTTTTTGTAACAACACACGAATGTCTGGTGGGGCTTCAAGGTATTTATCGTATTTATATACGATTTCTGTATTAGTGTCGGTATTGAAACAAGAAACAAGCAGTGTAATAAACAAAAAGAAAAAAACCAGGCCAAATAAGACGAATTTAATCTTTGAAGTAACTATGAACAATTTATTGGTTCCTCTTTCAGAGAGTTATTATCAGTCATATTTTCT
>CAXGMX010000116.1:0-6669 GCA_964010955.1 uncultured bacterium | reverse complement strand
ACGCCACGTATAGTCGCAAGAACCCAACAAAAAGGACCTTTCTTTAGTTCCTCTCTCAATTATTTAAGGAAAGGAAAATAAAGGTTGAATTGGGCATCGGCCGCGGTAAGCGGTTAGTAGATAAAAGAGAAGCCATAAAGAAAAAGACTATTGAACGTGAGATTGAACGTATCGTTAAAAGGTAAAAAGGGTTATGTGAACTAGAGGGGGCGAAAGGTATCGACCGGGTAACTGGATGCAAAAGTTGCACTCTGAGGTTGTCAGGCGGCCTCATAAAAAACCTGGCAAAAACTTAAATGCTGATAATGAGTTAGCATTGGCTGCGTAAAAACGGCCGCGTCTTTTCAATTCTTTCCTGCGGGGTTGAATAGGCGAAAAATAGCAGGATAGTTAATCCTTTTTGCTCAAAGGAGGCTTGGCGAAACTTTAATTTGAGATAGTTGTTTTGAAGGTCTGTCTGTCGGCATTTAAAACAGCGAAATTAAAAGACAGACTATGTGTGTAGACGCTTTTGCTGAAATACTTTGGGACGCGGGTTCGACTCCCGCCGCCTCCACCATTTGAATTTGTTAGAGCTTTATCAAAAGAATATTTAATAAAATGAACATTACCAGGATCTTAATAATTGCAGATGCAAGAGAAACTGTTGACGAGCTTAGAGATTTTTTTGAGTTAAACGGTTTTGAAACGGAAGTTGCCCTAAATGCCAAGGTTGCATTTGCAATCCTGGAAGAAAGAAGAATGGATCTGGCAATAATAGGTTTTAAGGTTCAGGATACACCAGGCCTTGAAGTTTTGGCAGATGTTAGGGATATAGATCCTTTTATTCCAGCTGTTATAATTAATGGAAGTAATTCCAAAAAAATAAAGTCCATGATAGTAAAGGCAGGGGGCTCAGGGATACATTCCAAAACCTATCGAATGGGATCCGTTTTTAAATAAAGTAAGAAAAGTACTTGCATCTCATGTGCGCAAGGCAGTACAAAGCCGCCTGTAAGGGCCTGGATACAGATGGCCTGAAAACGGGATGCGAAAGGCCAGGTTATTTTTGGCCGAACTCTGAGATGAAACTCATTTCCAGAACTTATCAAACCAGATATAAAACCTCCTGTTTCTTAATAATTGCCTTCGTATTTTCCTGCATCTTATGTTTAGAGAATACATGGTCTACACCCAAAGAAGGAAAATTAGAGGAAGGCATAAATGCAATATTACAGAAATACAAGCCAAAAGGCTCCCGTGTTGGTATAAGTATATTTTCCATAAGTAAAAACAAGCCCCTGTACAAAACCAATTCTAACAAATCTTTTGTCGTTGCTTCCAATATGAAGTTATTTACTACGGCCACCGCTTTGGTCTATCTTGGCGCGGATTTTGAATACAAAACTAAAATATTGTATCGTGGAAACATCTCTTCTGATGGTAAGCTGGATGGTGATATTGTCATAAAGGGGGAGTGGTGATCCTAATATTTCAGGAAGGTTCTTTGAAGGTGAAATTACTGCTGTTCCTGCCTATTGGGCTGATGACGGTAAAAAAACAGGGTATAAAAGTAGTTAATGGAGATATCATTGCTGATGACAGCATCTTTGATAGAGAATTTGTTCATGATAGCTGGCCAAAGGACCAGCTTTCTGAGTGGTACTGCGCACCGATTAGTGGGCTCTCATTTAATGATAATTGCATTGATGTTATTCTAAAACCCAGCAATAAACCTGGAGGTCTTGTTTTCATACAAATTGAGCCTGAAACATCCTACGTTGAGATAATTAATAAATGTAAAACTACGACGTTAAAATCGAAGCATTCTTATTCGTTTCACAGAAAACCATTTACAAACCGGATTAATGTTAAAGGGTTCTTATGGTCAAAGACTGAGCCTCAAAAAGAGTGGATCACTATACATAATCCACCCCTGTATACAGCGACTGTTTTTAAGGAGATATTAGAACGAAAGAATGTTCGAGTCATGGGGGGGGTAAGGGTTATTAACGAATCAGATTTAAATGCCGGACATAAACTTCGTAAATTAGCAGTAACGACTTCGAGTATAATACAAGCTGTCAATGTGACGAACAAGCGCAGTCAGGGTTTTTATGCGGAACAGATACTGAAGACTATTGGGGCGGTCGTTAAGAAAGAAGGGACATTTTCCGGCGGGCTGGGCGTAATTAAGGATTTCATTTCAAAATTAGAAATTTCAGAGGATCAATATCAGCTTGATGATGGCTCCGGCTTGTCGAGAGAAAACAAATTGACTCCGGAATTGATAATAAGAGTATTGCGCCATATGTACGGACACAAAGATGCCGGTATTTTCCTGGAATCACTTCCAATTTCCGGCATAGACGGTACACTAAAGAAACGTTTGAAAGAAGAACCGTATAAATCAAGAATAAGGGCAAAGACAGGGTATATTCGCGGAACAAGCACGCTTTCCGGATACATCAAAACATTAAACGAAGAAATAATAGCGTTTTCAATATTAGTAAACGAAATAAAAGGCAGTACATGGCAGGCAAAGCAGCTCCAGGATGCCTTATGCAGACTACTGGTAAATTATAATTAAAGGATTGTAATTTTATGTTTTTTTTATAAAGTGTGGGCATTATTATATAAGCTCTATTAATAAATAAGATATTGACGTTATTATTATTAATGACGGGACTTTATAACCGTTTAAAGATTAATATAATGCCAAAAAAGATCTATTCCCTGTACTCACATTTCTATGATAGTGTATTTGGGACGCTATTACATCCCGGTCGTTGTATGGCGAGTGAATTAATGGACATACAACCGGGAGAAAAAATCCTTGAGGTTGGGGTTGGAACCGGCATATCTCTGCCTCTTTATCGAAGAGATGCAGAGGTCATTGGTATCGACATAAGCCGGGATATGATTAAACAGGCGGGAGAAAAAAAACAACGTCTTGGTTATCACAATGTAAAACTGTGCATAACGGATGCATCAGAAATGGCGTTTAAGAATAATTACTTTGATAAAGTAATTGCGTCTCATTCGATCACAGTAATTCCAAAACCTTTCGAAACTCTTAAAGAAATAAAGCGTGTGTGCAAGGAAAATGCCGAGTTCTTTTTTCTAAACTATGCGGGAAGCGATGATAATCTTATTGCAAAGTTTGAGAAAGCATTATCTCCCATACGATGCAGGCTGGGTCTGGGAAAGGCCATAAACCTTGAGAAATTATTGGATAGTGCAAATTTCCATATTGATTTCAAAGACAGGATAAATATTTTCAAACTAGTCCAGCTCATAAAGTGTAGAAATAATGGTGTGTAATGAAATGATGAAATGTTTACATGCCACAAACACTCTTTAAATACCTCCCCGTATAAGACTTTTTGACTCGACATATTTTTTCCGGGGAGCCGGTGGCCACAACCTCTCCTCCTCTTTCACCTCCATCCGGCCCAAGATCGATTATATAATCTGCTGTCTTGATAACATCAAGGTTATGTTCAATAACTATAACTGTGTTTCCCATGTCAGTTAATCTGTGAAGTATCTTCAGGAGGTTTTGTATATCTGCGAAGTGCAGCCCGGTTGTCGGTTCGTCAAGTATGTAGAGTGTCTTTCCTGTGCTCTGTTTTGCGAGTTCAGTTGACAGCTTCACCCTTTGCGCTTCACCGCCGGAAATGGTGGTGCTCGATTGCCCGAGCGTTATGTACCCCAATCCCACGTTACGTAGTGTCCTCAATATACGTTCTATTCGGGGAATATTCCTGAAAAAATCGTATGCTTCCTCTACACTCATGTCCAGTGTATCGGAAATGGTTTTACCCTTATACCTTATTTCCAGTGTTTCAGGATTGTATCTTTTGCCCCTGCATTGTTCACAAAGAACAAACATGTCCGGCAGGAAGTTCATGGCAATCTTCTTTGTACCCTGTCCTTCACATAGTTCACACCTGCCTCCTTTGACGTTAAAACTGTAACGTCCGGCTTTGTATCCACGTATTTTAGACTCTTTTATCAGGGCAAAAACATTTCTTATATGGCTGAATAGATTCGTATATGTTGCAGGATTGGAACGCGGTGTACGTCCGATCGGGGATTGGTCTATTTCGATAACCTTATCGATCCTCTCTATACCTGTTATCCTGCTGTGTTTGCCCGGTTTGGCCCGGCTGCCATAAATTGCTTTCATCAGCGCTCTGTTTAATATCTGGTCGATCAGCGTGCTCTTACCTGAACCGGAAACTCCGGTTATACAGCAAAAAACTTTTAAGGGAATTCTGACGTCAATTGATTTAAGGTTATTTTCACTGGCACCTTTTATCAGGATAGAGTTTTTCAGATCTGCCTTCTTTCTCAACCCGGAGACTTCCACCTTAAGTTTATTATTCAGGTATTGAGAGGTTAATGAGCCGTTATTGGATATAATCTCCGAAACAGTGCCCTTTGCTACTACCGTTCCTCCATGTTCACCGGCGCCCGGCCCCAGATCAATTACATAGTCTGCGCTTCGTATGGCAGCTTCATCATGTTCAACTACTATCACGGTATTTCCCGAATCCTTCAATTTTTCTAACGTACTTATTAATCTTTTGTTATCTCTCTGATGTAGCCCTATTGTTGGTTCATCCAATACATAGCAGGCGCCAATCAGACCTGTACCCACCTGAGTGGCCAATTGAATTCTCTGCATTTCTCCACCGGAAAGTGTATTGCTTCTCCTGTTCAGCGTTAAGTAGCATAATCCTATATCAACCATAAAACTTAATCTTGTTGCGATCTCTTTTAATATCCTTCCGGCAAGAATCTCTCTTTCGCCCTGGAATTTAAGAGATTTGAAAAAGTCGAAGGCTTTTTCTACAGTCATTGAGGTAATCTCGGCTATCGACTTGTCGCTGACCTTTATTGATAAAGCTTCCGGCCTTAATCTTGCTCCACTGCACTCCTCACACACATCATAATCCATATATCTTTCAAGCCGTTTTACGACATCGGGACTGTTTGTTTTATCATATATACGCCATAAAGTCGGAATGATACCTTCAAAATGCTCAGCATTATTATTTTGTACCTCACCATATAATAAGATGTTTCTGAACCTTTTGTTAAGCTTCTTGAATGGCACCTTCAGGTCTATACCAAATCTTCCTGAGAACTCATCTATTAGATGACTGTAATGATCTTGTGTGATTGGACTCCAGTTCGACCACGCATGAACAGCACCTTCGCCTAAACTTAACTCTTTATTGGGAATGATCAGTTCCGGATCAAACTCCAGCGTCATACCAAGTCCTTCACATTCCCTGCATGAACCGTACGGGCTGTTGAAGGAAAACATTCTGGGAGCAAGTTCTTCGTAGCCAATTCCGCAACCCGGGCAGGAATAGTGCTCACTGAAAACCATATCTTCCCACTTCCCCTTTTTCACCCTGGCAACCATCACTACACCTTCGCCCAGTTCCAGGCTTGTACGTATTGAGTCATAGAGTCTTTTCTGAATGTCACTCTTAATTATCAGCCTGTCAACAACAACGTCGATATCATGTATCTTATACCTGCTTAGTTTAATGTCAGTACCTGCGTCAACAATGTCTCCATCAACTCTGGTACGTACAAAACCCTTACGTCTTATTTTCTGGAAAATCTCTTTATGCTCACCTTTTTTGCCCTTGATTATGGGTGATAAAATCATGATCTTTGTGCCTTTGGGGATCTGGCTTACTCTGTGCAAAATTTGTTCTATGGTTTGCCTTGTGATTTTTGTACCACAATTATGGCAATAGGGTGTGCCTGTTTTTGCAAAGAGGAGGCGCAGGTAGTCGTATATCTCTGTTGTTGTGGCAACGGTGGAACGCGGCCCTGTATTACTTGTGCGCTGTTCGATGGCAATCGTGGGAGGAAGACCTTCTATGATATCAACATCCGGTTTCTGCATCTGGTCGAGGAATTGCCTTGCATATGAGGAAAGGCTTTCTATGTAGCGTCGCTGTCCCTCTGCATAAATAGTATCGAAGGCCAGAGAAGATTTACCGGAACCGCTCACTCCCGTGATGACCACAAGCCGGTCTCTGGGAATATTGATGTTTATACTTTTGAGGTTATGTTGTCTCGCACCCTTTATTGATATGTAATTAGTAATTGCTGATTTATCAGGCTTACTTTTTTCTCTTTTTCCTCGCATCAGGCATCTTCTTCCAGTCTAGAATCAATCGTGTTAGTAACCGTACACCAACTCCGGTAGCACCTTTTCTTATGTATGGGGTGTCCTTTTCTACCAGAAAGGTTCCGGCAATATCAAGGTGAACCCATGGGAAGTCTTCTACAAACTCACCTAAAAAACATGCAGCCGTAATGGTGCCCGCATATCGCCCGCCGGTATTCTTAATGTCAGCTATGTTACTCTTTATCAATTCATAATATTCCTTCCATAGCGGCAGCTCCCATACCCTTTCATGGCTTTTTTCACCGGCTTGTTTTACCCTCTCCTTAAGTTTATCATTATTGCCGAGCATACCAGATGTAAATGTACCTAATGCGGCGACACATGCACCCGTTAACGTGGCAAGGTCTATTACGGCATCCGGCTTATACCTTTTTGCGTAAGCGATAGCATCCGCCAGGATCAGGCGTCCTTCAGCATCTGTGTTTAAAACTTTCCTACCGTTCTTTCCTGACATGCATTTGATAATA
>CAXGMX010000115.1:0-6678 GCA_964010955.1 uncultured bacterium | reverse complement strand
GGTGACTTGCATAACTGTGATGTGTGCAAAAATGCGTCTAGAGACATGGATGTTGTACTGAATGTTGCAGCAAAAGTTGGAGGAATAGATTTCAACCAGAAACATCCCGGCACGATGTTTAGAGATAATGTTCTCATAAACACAAATATGTTGGAAGCCGCTAGATTAAATGATGTGGAAAGGTTTTTGGAGTAAGCAGTGCCTGTGTCTATCCTCAATATTGTAAAATTCCAACTCCTGAAACAGAAGGCTTTGAGGGTCTACCTGAGCCTACAAATGATGGTTATGGCTGGTCTAAGAGAATGGCTGAGTTTCAGGCTGGCGCTTATGCTAGGGAGTTTGGGATGAAAATTGCGATCGCTAGACCATATAATACCTATGGGCCAAGAGACCATTATGAGCCTGAGAAATCTCATGTCATTCCTGCTTTAATTAAAAGAATATTTGATGGTGAGAATCCTCTTACTGTATGGGGAGATGGAGAACAGAGCAGGGCTTTCCTGTACGTAACTGACTTTGCACGTGGATTATTAGAGATAACAGAGAAATATGCAGAGGCAGACCCATTAAACCTTGGAACTGATGAAGAAATTAAAATTAAAGACTTGGTTTCCTTAATTATTAATTTGTCTGGTATTAATATAGAAGTTAACTTCGACTCAGCCAAACCGTCTGGACAGCCAAGGAGGAATTGTGATAATACCAAAGCTATGGCTAAAACAGGCTTTAGAGCCAAAGTAAAGTTGGAAGAAGGTTTGAAGAATACGATTGAATGGTACGTTGCAAATCAAAAAAATAGAAGATGAAATCCTCTCTCATCATATTAACGCTAAATGAGATAGAAGGTGTAAGGACTCTATATGATAGAATTCCGTTTGATGCTGCAGACGAATGCTTTGTTGTAGACGGAGGCTCTATAGACGGTACTGTTGAGTTCTTTAGAGAAAGGGGAATTAAGGTTGTTTCCCAGGAAATTAAAGGTAGAGGGGAGGCCTTTCGAATAGCTGTAAAGAGAGCCGAAGGAGACCATCTGATATTTTCAGTCCTGATGGGAACGAAGACCTAGGCGACATACCCAAGCTTCTCGAATTGCTTGCAATGGGATATGACATGGCAATTGCTTCTCGGTTTTTGCTTGGCTTGCAAAACGAAGAAGATGATTTGCGTTTTCCATGGAGAGCTTGGGCAAATAGGGCTTTTACCTTTATTGCTAACATTATCTGGAATACCAATAGGAATTACATTACAGATACTATTAATGGTTACCGAGCCATTAAGAAAGAGGCATTTAACAAATTGAATATTAGTGCACCTGGTTTTGTAATTGAATATCAAATGTCCATAAGGGCAATGAAATTAGGTTTAAAGGTTGTAGAAATTCCTACTGTTGAGGGTCAGAGAATTGGTGGTGTAAGTACCGCCAAATCAATCCCAACTGGCCTCCTGTTTCTGAGATTTCTTTTAAAGGAAATCATGAATGGGAGTAAATCATGATGGGAAAAGAGTTGTCTTATATTAAATACCTCGCATGGTGGTTGGGCCTAATCAAGAATTGTCCAAAATGTAAAGGTAAACTGATTATTACTGGCAATAAAGGTTGGAAACTTTATAAATGTTCTAATCCTGAATGTGTATTTTAGGGAAAAGGCCATTACACTATCCATGGGAGGTTTGGAAGTAAAGAGTAAGTTTTCAATCAGATGGAAATGTTTTATAAATTAAGTTTATTCTTACAGGACGGTTTTGTGTCGATTGGATATTTACTTGCTCATTTCTTTTCCATCGAGAATCTAAGACTGAATTTCAGATGGAATCGGAGTAATGACAGGAGTCTCTAAGTATAACAAAATGACAAATGTCCCCCCCAGTACTCAGCCTCGGAGGCTAGCCTACTATCTGATCCCTTTTTTTCTTATCTTGGCCTTCAATCTTCACCTCTATTTCTGGCTCAAGACGGATGAGACGCCTTTGGTTTGGGATCAGACGCATTATTACAAGAAGGCAGTTAAAAATTCACTCTATTTACACGACGCCGGCCGCCTGCTTTTGAACGATGCAAAAATTATGGAAAAATTGGATCCCATACAAAATGCGAATCCATCTATTGCCTGGGTGATTACTGCTCCGTTTAGAGGGGCATTAGGTTTCTGCCAATCAATTTACAGTGATCATAAGCGGCCTTTTCTAGTTCCTGTAGTGATGGGATTGTTGCTTCCAATTTTTGGAGGTGGTCCCGACGGAGCTGTTCTTGCTTTATCAACTGTATTTTCTACTGTATTAATCTTTTCTCTTTGGATTCTAGGGCGTAGGTTATGCGGTGAACTGGCAGGATTCCTGGCAGCTTTCCTTGGCGCATCATATCCAATAATCATTAGGTACTCTCAGATACCAATGTTAGACTTACCGCTGACAGCTTTTGTTGCGCTTGTTTATACGTTATTTATAACCTCCAATTGTTTCATTGATTGAAGAGCTAGTATATATTTGGGTTGGCCCTTGGGTTTGAATGCTCGTCAAGGAGAGCTTCTTTATATACGTAATTCCCATAGCAATTGTAGCAGGGATTGATTATCTCTTCCGTTGCCTTTCAGTATCCAAGGCAGAGATGGGGGAAAGGGAACTTCGTAACAGAAGGCAACAGCTTGCCGGGGCGATGATAGCACTGTTTCTTGCTACACTTATATGTGGGGTCTGGTATTTTCAGAATGTTTTTCGTATGGCCAAAGCGATAGCACGCCAAAAAGCACATGGGGCTATGGATTCGTATGTACCATTTTCGAACTATGAAGGTGTTACTTACTATTTGCACTCGCTCATCAACGGGCAGGCAAGTTTCCCTTTTATCGCTCTTTTTCTTCTGGGAATTGCAGTCCTAATTATAAAGAAACTCCGTCGTAATAGTCTCAAAGAATATGGAGAATCGGCTAAACCAAGATGGACCAAAGCAACCCTTGCTTTGTGGTTTGGGTTTCCACTACTATTTTTTGCTGTGTGGCCATTACAGAGCCCTCGGTTTACGATGCCGATTCTAGGTGCTGCTGCCGTTATTACCGGAGTTGGAATAGCGAGTATACACAGACGATGGATTCGTATTTCAATTACCATCGCAGTGGTAGGGTTTGGTATTGTTCAATCTGTTCAGATCCAGTGGCCGGTACAGATTTTCAGATCTATCGAATTCAAATATGGGAATCATGAAACTGGTGGTATACACGGGACGATTAGTATATTGAACCCCAACCCACATGACTGCCTCAGCGCTTCATCAAATCCATACCCATCCGAAGAGATTACAGCTCTACTTCGTAATGCGGGCAAGGCGAAGCTTGGAGATAAGCAGTATGTAAAGCTTTTGTGTGCTGTAGCACCCGATGTTTATGCTATTGTTTCCCCTGCTTTCTATGCCCTTGCCCGGGAGAGCAAAGAGGCTGATATCCTGAAGCTGGGTATAGAGTATGATGATAAAATGTTAAGGATAGGAGACGGCTTGTTGGAGACAGCGGGCCTGGTTATCTTCAAAGAAGGAGGCGACCCTATTTTTGTAGAGGATTGCATATGGATTCGCCAACGATTTGAAGAGATCAAGTCTCAGTTTGAGCTTATGCGTCGATTTGATTTTGGTGATAAGGGAGTGCTTTATGTCTACAAACGGTCTGCACAGTTGCCTTCATCTTCTTAAAATTTAAGAGTGAGTCACAGGTTTTTTCATAGCAATAAGGATATTTCATTTTAGATTTCAGACTTAAGAAATATATTAGAGAAACGGTATGAATAGTTCTTCAGAACTTCTTCAAACGAATAGGTACAAGTGGTCATGGTGGCTGCTGCGATTACTCCCGGCGTTCCTGCCCATTATTGGATGGCTTTGGGCCTTTACACAGGCTCTTGGATTCCTTAATGACAGTTTGATGCAGAGAACCATGAATATTATCCATGTGATTCTCAACCTTGCGGTCGCTGGACACGTTTCGGTGCAGCCGTGATTGATCTGCTTTTAGCATGGGTTTTATTTCTTATTCCAGTCTTTGGATGGATTATCGGCATCTGGTTTATAGTAGTTCGAGATGGGCTTCGTAAGCCGGGTGCGAGCCCGGGGAAGCGATTATTTCACCTCAAAGTTGTTCCATGGAACAAGCCTTACCGGCCGGAAAAAACCGTAACGAGGAATATTTTTTTGATTATACCACTTTTGAATGTGGTTGTGATTTTGATTGAAGGGGTTATCTTGCTTTTGACCAAAGATCCTTCAAGGTTGATCGGAGACCGGATGGCAGGCATGAGAGTGGTTCATGCAGGTAAAACTTCTCTTTCTGATGGAGCTTAATGTGTCGTGGGAAGAGGTTTTAACGAAATTAATCAAATAAGATGTAAAAGATCAGTCGATTGAGAAATCGGGTTATAGGTTAGTTCCCAACCTTTAGTAATATTAAACGCTGAAGAATTTCTTGAAGAAAACGAGGCCGGCATGCCGGTTTTGCCAGATAAACTTAATCAAATCAAGAAAGCGGAAATTCCAGGCAAGGATCTTTAAATAGCCGATTATCTGCAGTTTCTCAAGTTGTTTGCGATTTAGGTTCTTTAATTCCAGGGCATTGCCTATCTGCTTGTTATAATCTTTCCAATCTGTAGATAAAAGAATATAGCCGCCCTCACCTTTCTTGGCTAGACGGTAAACCTCAGTTCCGGGATACGGACACATAATCCCGATTGCGTTAAAGTCGGCATTCAGTTTTACTGCGTAATTGATAGTTTCCATGGCTGTATCCCAAGTCTCATACGGATGGCCGAGAATGAAATTAGCACCAACCCTGATGCCGGCTTTTCTTGGTCATGGCAATAGCTTTTTCCGTCTGCTTAAGGGTTACACTCTTATGGACTCTCTTTAATATTTCTTCGTTTCCAGATTCCACACCATAATCGATATAATCAAATCCGGCACGCTTCATCTTTTTCAATGTTTCTTCAGTAACAATATTTGCACGCATTGAAGCAGACTTTGGTGTTTTGTCCAGTTTATTATCAATGATATAGTCTAGAATAAGATTTGCCCGTCTTACATTAAACCCGAAGGTTTCATCATTGAACCTGTAGTAATCAGGGTCAAAATTTTCAATTGTAGTCTTTAACTCGGTCAAAACGTTTTCAGGTGAACGCTCACGTACTTCCTTGCCGTACGGTGTCATACAGAAGGAACAATGGAACGGACAGCCTCGAGCGGTTATGATATGATACCTGGAGCTTTTAGGGAATGGCGACCAATCCGGTAGAGGCAGTGAATCGAGATTATTAATTACAGGTGCTGCCTGATTTAATACGACAGAACCGTTCTCCCGAAATACTATGCCCCGTATCCGGTTTAAGTCATTAATGTTTTCGACAAGATTATAAAGTACCTCTTCTCCTTCGCCGACAATTCCGATAATCAAAAACCTGAAAAAAGTCTTAAGTGTTTCTTCGGGGGAGAGCCGTAATATGCACGCCGCCGACAACGGTAATAATATTAGAGTTTATTTTCTTCAGCAGATCGCAGAGTTCACCACAAGTACTGATTTCATGTGTCATCGATGAAATGCCGATTATATCCGGTTTGATATCCTGGACCCTCTTTATTACCGCTTCAAAAGAGAGCCGCTCCAGTTTGGTATCTATTACGTGGACATCTGCCTGTCTGGCTTTCAGATAAGAGTAAAGATAACCCAGGGCGATAGCGGGATAATCCGGGATATCATATTGTTCAACAATAGACTTGATCGGAACATTGATAATCAGAATCTTCATTTCTCAACTCAAGTATGGTTTCAGGAACGGTAACAACCATTTTATGAATGGTTTTGAAAGAGTGTACAATCATTATATGTCATTTCAACAAAATTTTCTAGCAGAATTGGTTGTATTGCTGTCTAACGGTTAACACTTTGAGGTTGAAATATAACTATCGAGATTCCTTTTGTTTTATCCCTGTGTATTAAGTATAATGTGGCGCATCACACTTTGCCGGTTCTGTTGCATGTTAAGTTGTCAACAGGCCTTCAGTTTTTCAATGGTATTAAATAAAGCTGTGAAGATATTGGAGGGATAGATGCTGTGGCAATTGTCAGTAAAGAATCCCCGAATATATGCTAAACGACCTTATTCAAAAATATGACAAAATGAAATTTATGGCAATATTTGGTACAAGGCCGGAAGCAATCAAGCTGGTACCAGTTATAAGAAGATTAAGAGAGTTGGGATGTCATGTTGTAATTTGTGTAACTGCTCAACAACGTGAAATGCTGGATCAATCTTTGTCTTTTTTCGAAATTGCCCCGGATTATGACTTGGACATAATGACAGACCATCAAGACCTGTTTTATGTAACAACCGAGGCTTTAGTGAGATTGAAAAAAGTATTAGAACACGAGGAACCAGATGTTGTCTTGGTTCAAGGAGATACCACTACTGCATTTACGGCAAGTCTGGCCGCTTTTTATCTTCAGATACCTATTGGTCATATAGAAGCTGGCCTTAGAACCAATAACAAATACAATCCTTTCCCTGAGGAAAAGAATAGACACTTAATTGGAGTGCTGGCAGATTATCATTTTGCTCCTACTGAATTGGCAAGGGATAATTTGACTAAAGAAGGGATTCCGGAATCTCAAATTTGGGTTACCGGGAACACGGTTATTGATACTCTGC
>CAXGMX010000114.1:0-6714 GCA_964010955.1 uncultured bacterium | reverse complement strand
TTAGCAACAATTAAAAAACAGTACAAATCAAATAGGACACTGATTTCCACAGATTAAAAACAGATAAAAACTTTCTAAATTTTGTTTTTCCTGGCAAAGCAACAAACCCTTAAAATCTGCGGTTATCCCTGTCCGCCAGTTTGTTGGGCGGGTGCGTCCAAAAGAGGAAATTAATATATTACACATAAATTTTTAAAGGAGGATTTAAGGATGAAGTATGCCAAGACACTATTATTAGTTTTTTCAATATTTTTGCTGTTCAATAACTTTCGCACAGAATAGAGATGTTTCTGTCAAGCTTAGACATGGCCTTCCAAATGTATTAAAAGTAACAAACGTAAGAGTATATTCAGGTAGTTCTACATCATCAAAAATAAGTATTTGGATAGCTGTTAAGAAGGGAAAAGTAGTAAGCGTAAGCCGTGGAAAGGGAGACTGGATAATTACAATAAGGACACGCGGTCAGGTTTCAACCTATGTTGTTTCAGAAAAATCCTTCAAGATCGTTGGTGAAGAATCCAAGGCTGTACAAATAAGAGCCTTACATTTCACAGAAGGTGGTTAATGTTCAGTTACGATTTATTACAATAGAAGCAATTTCTATTTCAAAAAGTTACCAGGCAACTCTGATCTTTGTTCAGAGTTGCCTTAATCTTTATCTTTCTTTCTGTCCTCTAACGACTCAATAACTTCGTCAACTATTCCATAATCTTTGGCCTCTTGTGCAGACATGTAGAAATCTCTGTCAAAGTCTTTTTCTATTTTCTCCATTGGCTGATTACTGTGTTTTACCAGTATTTCATTAAGACTTTTCTTCATAAACATTATCTCTTCTGCCTGTATACTTATATCAGTCGCCGTTCCCGTAGTACCACCCCATGGCTGATGCAGCATTATCCTTGTATGTGGAAGGCTGTATCTCTTACTCTTTGTTCCAGCAGCCATAAGTACCGCACCCATACTATAGGCAGAGCCGATACAGAAAGTAGCAACATCACAATGCACAAACTGCATTGTATCATATATCGCAAGGCCTGCCGTAATCGAACCACCTGGAGAGTTTATATAAACATTGATGTCCTGATTCTTGTTGTCATTCTGCAGAAATAACATCTGAGCAATTACGATGTTTGAAACATTGTCGTCTATCGGGCTCCCAATAAAGATGATCCGGTCCTTAAGCAACCTTGAAAAGATATCATAATGCCTCTCCCCATAGCCTGTTTTTTCCACAACGTATGGCACATATACATTTCCATAGCTCCCGTTAGATATATAATCAAGCTCATTACGTGTACCGCTGTTCATATTAGCGTCCTTAGTCACTTGCTCCTCCTTACTGAATATTTTATTATTTTGCTTTTCGTTTAACTTTCTTCTTAACTTCTTCTTTAACCTCTTCTATAGTTGCTTCCTTCATCAAAAGATTAAGCGTTTTGTGCTCCTTCAACTGATGTCTCAAGTTTGACATACCATTTATCTTCTCAAGCTGTTTTTTCATGGCGGCAGGCTCGATACCATACATTCCTGCCATTCCGCTTATCCTTTGATTAACATCATTTTCTGTTACAAATATTTTTCCTTTCTGCTATGCGATCAATAACCATTGACGTCTTAAAATCCTTAACAACAGATTCTTCTGAAGCATTTTTCAAATCATCTATATTCTTTTCCACCTCTTCCATTGGAGTACCTTTGTTTATAAGTTCCATCTGGTATCTGTAAAGTCTTTCATGTGATTGACGGGCAATCATATCTCCAGGTAGATCAAAATCCGCCATCTCTATGAGTTTGCTGTAGATTTGTTCATGCATTTCACCTTCTACCTGATTTTTCTTCTCCACCTCCAGCCTCTTTGACAGAAACTCCCTTAATTCGCCAAGTGTATCGTAACCAACCTGCTTTGCCAACTCATCATTTATTTCAGGACTGGCAGGTCTTTTAATTTCTTTTATAGATATTTCCATCCTGGCAGACTTATTTCTGTGTTGTTCTACAGAAAAGTTGTCTCCTAATTCGACATCCACAGTAAGCTTGTCTCCGGATTTCGCTCCTACAAGATTATCCCTCAGATCAGGTACGTTAATATTAGCCACGCTAGAACCCGAAACCATAACTTCCAATTCTTCGTCATTCCAGATTGTCTCACTATTAATACCAACTTCACAATCACATATAATATAATCTCCGTCTTTAACTTTACCTTTTTTCACAACGGTAAGCTGGGTTTTCTGCCTGCTTACAGCTTTCAATGCATTTTCTATATCTTCATCAGTAACCGACACAGGCTTCTTCTTCAGTTGCATTCCTTTGTATTCTCCCAACTCAAATGTAGGTAAGACCTCCAATGTAATCTCAAATTTTAACGGCTTGCCCAACTCAAGGTCAATATCTCCAACATCCGGGTCACCGATAGGTGATAATTTGTTTCCTTCCAGTGCCTGCTGGTATGACTCACTGACAACTGCCCGCTTGACATCTTCTATAATTCTGTCACTAAACTTCTTCTCAAGAAGCTTTTTGGGAGCTTTACCTTTTCTGAAACCTGGTAAATTTGCCATCCTGGATACTTCGTTTAGTTGCTTTCGCCACTCATCTTCTATTCTTACCTTTGGTATCTCAATCTTAAGTAATTTCTTACATGGCCCTACTTCTTCTATCTCTATATTCATTGTTTTATTCAAACTGTTTTTGTAGATTTTCCTTTTAGTCTTCAAGCTATACATCATGCCTGATTTGCCAGCAAGACCAATAAAATGGAGCGGGTGATGGGATTCGAACCCACGACATTCACGTTGGCAACGTGACGCTCTACCACTGAGCTACACCCGCTTACTATAAGTTAAGTCTTTGGCAACTTTTACAAGGAGTCATCCTGCCGGCAACCGAGGCTTACATGCCGTTGTGGGTGTTACTCGCCGTCGGGAGACGGATCCTATCAAAAAGATTGAAATTCCTAGACATTGAATTATAATTAACCAATAAGGATTTACAATATATTTTTATTTGGTGCGAGAGGGGGAGTCGAACCCCCATACCTTGCGATACTAGATCCTAAGTCTAGCGCGTCTGCCAATTCCGCCACCCTCGCTCACAACAATTTATTAAAGATTCAGAAATCCCTGAATTATTTTGCCCACCTGCCAATTTGCCTGTTAACGGACTAATGCGACCATCTTTGCCACAATATTCACTTAGATAGCTTTTACCAATTTTCAAGTTTTGTTTCAAGTACTATATTTTGCAATCATTTAATGATTATAGATAATTCTAAAATCACTTGCGCTACAAAAGCCTATATGATAGGATTTTCACGAACTTCAGAAACTATTTCAGAAGCAAACTTTATAACTTTAGAGTGTAATAAGCGATCTATAAGACAACTTGCAAATTATGCACAAAGTTTACCACTGCAACGGAAAAGTTTCTTATATGTACTCAAAAAGTGTCATCCATTATAGTTATTATTGATAGAAAGGATAAATAATGAAAGGTGTTGTTCTTGCCGGTGGTCTTGGTACTCGATTATTGCCTTTAACAAGAATTACCAACAAGCATCTATTACCTATTTTCGACAAACCAATGATTTACTATCCATTGCAAACCTTAATAAATGCCGGAATTGATGATATTATGATTGTTACCGGAGGTAATAATGCAGGTGATTTCCTCAAGCTTTTAGGCAATGGGAGGCAATTTGGCTTGAAGGACATAAGCTACACATATCAGGAAGGAGAAGGTGGAATCGCAGAAGCACTGGACCTGACCAGGAACTTCGCAGACGGTGAAAAGGTTTTGATTGTCTTGGGAGACAATATTATTGAAAAGAACATAATCAAAGAAAAAGAGGATTTTGAGAAACAAAAGGAAGGTGCCAAGATATTAATAAAGAAAGTCCCGCATCCATCAAGTTTTGGTGTTCCAGAACTTGAAGGGAATAAAGTGATTGGCATTGAAGAAAAACCTGAAAACCCTAAAACTGACCATGCTGTCATAGGCATTTATATGTACGATAGCCGTGTATTTGATATCATCGAAACACTTGAAAGGTCAGACAGGGGAGAATTAGAGATTACTGACGTCAATAACGCTTACATAAAAGATGGAACGATGACATGTTCGGTTTTAGACGGTTGGTGGATAGATGCGGGCAGTTCACCGGAGAATTTAGCCGAGGCAACACAACTTGTTATCAAAACAGGCGCTAACAATTTAACATAAATTAAATGTTGCGAGTTACATGTTATGTTTCATTTAACTCGTAACATGTAAACACGTAACTCGAAACCAAGGCTATGTTGTACTAAAATTATGCGTATTATTTCAGGTAAATCAAAAGGTGTCCGACTATCAGCATTAAGCAGTAAACGAACCAGGCCAATATTGGATAGAGCGAAGGAATCCTTGTTTAACATTTTAGGAGACTCTATACTTGATAGTGTTGTTCTGGATTTATTTGCAGGTACCGGATCACTAGGAATAGAAGCTCTTAGTCGAGGTGCAAAAAGGTGTTTATTTGTAGATAATAGTACAAACGCAATTCCGGTGATTAAGAAGAATCTCCAAGATGCAGAATTTCTAGAAAAATCTGTTGTTCTAAAAATAAACGTATTTAGATTATTAGGAATTTTAAAAAATAAGCATCTGGAATTCGACCTTATGCTGGTAGCTCCTCCATATAAATTATTGGATTTGGATTGCAGAGACAGAAAAAGAATCTTTTCTATGCTGGATGAGTGCGTTTCCAGAAAAATCATAAATGAAACTGGACTCATTGTACTTCAACATCATAAAAAGCAAACGGTTAGCCAGGAAAGTTTCAAACAGTTGAAGGTAATTGATGAAAGACAGTATGGTACTACACAGTTTACTTTCCTGGGAATAAACTCAAGCTCAAATCCTGAGATGTAAAAATCGTAGCGCGGCATAGCCGCCTGCCAGTCGGGCAGGCAACCAAGTTTGAAGTGCCTTAAGTGAACTACCCGTCCAAACGGCATGGCCGGGCGGGAAGTGCCTAAAGTTAAAAAAAGAATTCCACAACTTTAGGCACTTTTAACTTTTCCTGAGACTCAAAAAATTTTCTAAAGAAAGAAGTTTTTATGGTGTAATGGTATAATTACCCAATATCAAGTGGAATTGAGTGTCCTCCCTTTCGGGAGGATTCCATCTGCGGACATTGGAATCCCTGCGAAAGCAGGGTTGTCCACTAAACCGTGTATTACTTCACTTGATATTGGGTAATACTTGCAAAGAATGTGAATAAAAACAATCGTGAAATAAATAGAATTAGCCTTAAAGCGCCTGCCAAGATAAATCTTTTCCTGGAAATCCTAGGCAAAAGAGATGATGGTTATCATGAGATTGAAACAGTAATGCAGGAAATTGATCTTGTGGATAACCTTCAGTTTGAAGAAATCCAGGAAGGCGTGAGGCTTAAATGCAACGACAAGAATATTCCTTCAGATGAAAACAATCTTGTATGCAAAGCTGCAAATCTTATTCTAAATGAGTGCGGAATCAAAAAGGGAGTATTGATAAGTCTAGAGAAAAACATACCTGTGGGAGCTGGTCTGGGCGGCGGGAGTAGTGATGCAGCCACGACCCTTAAGGCATTGAATTTACTCTGGAAGATCGGACTTAACGATGCTGAGTTAATGCATTTTGCTGCAAAGCTGGGGTCTGATGTTCCTTTCTTTATAAAGGGCAAGACTTCGCTATGTAGTGGGAGGGGAGAAAAGATAACTCCGGTTGAAGTGAAAAGTGAAATGAATTATCTTATCATTTTTCCGCATATCAATATCAGCACAACAATGATCTACAGAAACCTGAAAATTGACTTGACAAAAAAATAAATAGATGTAAGCTTTTTTTGTAACGCGCTAAAACATCATGAAGTTGCTGGTATCAGTAAGTTGTTGTTTAACCGTTTAGAAGATGTAATTTTCGCTACATACCCTGATTTGTTAGATGTAAAAAAGGTCTTGGGTCATTATGATTTTTGTGGTTTGTCAGTATCTGGTAGTGGGTCAGCCTTCTTCGGTCTGTGCAGAGATAGGCAACAAGCGAAAGCTATCAAAAGCAAAATAGAACTAAGCAGCATAGGAAATGTATTTGCGGTAACAAATGTTATAACACCATAGACAACGAGACTGGAAGGAGAACTTATTACTATGAATATTACTGAAGTCAGAGTGAAACTAACTGAGGCAAAAAAGAATCGTTTACAGGCTTTCTGCAGCATAACAATTGATAACGACTTTGTAGTAAGAGACCTGAAGATTATAGAAGGATATAAAGGGGCTTTTGTTGCTATGCCGAGCAGAAAGCTCGCTGATAAATGCCCTAAATGCAATTCCAAAAACCACCTTCGTGCACGCTTTTGTAATGATTGTGGCGCCAAACTAGATGACAAACGTGCATTAGGAGAATCCAGTGGTGAAGCCAGAGGCGAAGCGGGGGAAGAATCCAAGGGTAAATTCAAGTTATATGCGGATACCGCTCATCCAATAAATTCTAATTGCCGCGATGAAATTGAACAAAAAGTACTTGCTGCATACAAAGAAGAGACTGAAAAGGCTAAACAGCCAGGCTATAAACCACCCGTGATGGGAGAGCCTGATACAGATACAGGTGATTACGACGCTGAAAACAGTTAATTAATATTAAGAGGACCATCCATAGCAAAGAAGCGTAGGAACACCTTTAAGTCAATTC
>CAXGMX010000113.1:0-6787 GCA_964010955.1 uncultured bacterium | reverse complement strand
ATTATAATTTCATCAAACTCAACGATACCAGCATTATCTTTAAATACAGAAACGCACCACGATTTATCTAATCTGAAGTAGCTTTCATTACCGTATTGGCCAGAAGGTTATCAATAAGCTCTCCGTCGCAATCTATCATTCCCCTGAATGTTTATGCATACAATGTTCAGACCATGTCTGAGCAATTGTTTCAAGTTCAACGTCGGTAGGATTTCTGCCAAGAGTGGTAAAATACTTCTGAACAGCCTTCATCTCCTCGAGGTTTAAATACAACTGCCCCTCCTGACTGATCGACAGGAGTTGCTCATCGTCTGCATTCAATATCTCAAGCGTATGCTTGTGGAAGACGTACTCTACTGCTTCATTCTTATCCTCATAAAACAAATTATCTTTGTTTATGAAAACATCTTCTATAATTTTGTTGGCCAGTACCTTATCAGCAATAGCCTCAACCTGTTCAATTGAAAGTGAACCTGCTACCAGGAATCTCTTTGCCGTCTTGACAGATCTTGCACTCATGCCTAGATCTCTAATCCCCTTAATCACAGTAGATTCCACGGGATCCATTACACCCCGTTTACGGGTCACTTCAATCGTATAAACAGTATTATCCTTATGCCCTGCCTGAATGTCAGCAGGTTGCTCTGATGAACCATTGATACAAACGTAATCCTGAGTCAATCCATCAACTAACAGTTCACTGCAAATACGTTTGATTTCGTCTTTAGACAAGTCTCCATCTATCAGGTACACATGTACCGTACGAATTTCATCCACAGATGTAATTCCAATATTTGCAATCTCTGAAGCCACTTCATTTCCGATGGCATCCGGAAAATTTGCCTTAGTAAATACCTCTATCCTTCTTTCCATTTTTTCTTATCACGTACTTCTTTTGACTTTTTCAATCTTTTTAAAATCTTATTGTCATTTCCCTTCTCCAGGTCATTTAACGTAGACTTTACTTCTTTAGAAAAACATCTCAGCGCCTTAATTATTCTCGCCTTATTCTGCTTGCAGATACCCAACCATAGCTCCGGGTCTCCCGAAGCAACCCTTGTAGTATCCCTTAAACCGCTGGCAGCAAACTTCCAATATTTCTCATCAATCACGCTCACAAGGCCGGAAGCAACTAAATGAGGTAAATGGCTGACTAATGCAACAATCTCATCATGTTTAGAAGGCGTCATGATACTTACTTCAGCTCCCAATGCCTTCCACATTTTCGATAACTTTGTTATGCATTTCTTTGAATTAAGGCTTGTGGGTGTCAGCACACAGACACTACCTTCAAAAAGGTCTGACCTTGCCGACTCAATACCCCTCTGTTCTGAACCTGCCAGTGGATGTGCGCCTATGAAGTTTGGCCTGTCCCCTTTATGCTTACTCTTTATCTCCTTGTTTATTTGAGAAACTATATAATTCTTAGTACTTCCGACATCAGTAAGAATGGCTGATGTCTTCATCAAAGGGATTATTTTCCTTGCAAGATCCGGTATAAGGTCCACGGACGTTGCCAATATTATAATATCTGCCTGTTTTACGGCTTTTTCAATATTGATTGTACCTTCGTCAATGGCTTTAGCCCTAAGTGCCTTATTTATTGAGGTTCTACGGTGCCCGACACCTATAATTGACCTGGCCAAACCTCTTTCCTTCAGGCCAAGACCTATTGAGCCACCTATCAAACCTGTCCCTATTATGGCGACCATTCCAAAGTTCATTTGGTATTTTTCCCCTCAAAAAGACTTAAAATATTTTACCCGCCTGTGCCTATTCGGGCAGGCGAAACCAGGGTAAATTTTGAGTGCTGATGTTAACCTCGTTAAAGAATTTTGTCAAATTTAATTAATCTATATTCCCTTGATTTGCATAAAAAAACTGCTAAAATTGCAACTAACCCCAATTCAACAACTTAAGGTATTGTAAACTATTATAAACTTTACAACTGTTAGATATGGATTGTTATGAAGAAAGACAAACTGAAAGACAAACTGAAAGACAAACTGAAAGACAAACTGAAACACAAACTGAAGGACAAAGACAAAGAAAAGGAAAAAGACAAACAAAATACCGAGAATATAATTCTTGAATTAGATAAACGTATTAATGAGCTACAGCATAGCACAACAGAAGATGATTTACCTGCTCAAATAAAAGAACTGGAAGAGCGGAAAATATCCCTTCAAAAAGAGATGTATTCCAATCTTGCACCCTACGAGATTGTAAAGGTTGCACGCCACCACCTAAGGCCACCTGTATCTGATTACATAAAAATGATGGTTAATGATTTTATAGAACTACACGGGGACCGTAATTACGGAGACGATAAAGCCATAACCACAGGTTTTGGTAATATTGGCGGGAAAAAAGTTTTGATAATCGGCCAGCATAAAGGAAAAACAACAAAGGAGAGAATTGACTGCAATTTTGGTATGCCCAATCCTGAGGGATATCGAAAGGCGTTACAAAAAATGAAACTGGCAGAAAAATTTCATTTACCCATAATCACCCTGATCGACACGCCGGGGGCAAACCCTGATATAGGAGCCGAAGAGCGGGGCCAGGCACATGCAATAGCCATAAACATTGCAGAAATGAGCAAGCTTAGAACCCCCGTAATATGCATTGTCATTGGCGAGGGCGGAAGCGGCGGCGCACTGGGAATTGGTGTGGGTGATAAATTCTCGATTCTTGAATATGCATACTGCTCTGTTATCTCACCGGAGGGCTGTGCGGCTATCCTGTGGAAGAGCAAAGATAATGCAGAGGATGCTGCCAATGCACTAAAATTAACTGCAAAGGAATTGTTCAAGCTGGGAATAGTAGATGAAGTAATACCGGAACCAATAGGAGCAGCACACAGTAACCCGGAAAAAATGGCTAATATATTAAAAGAAACAATCGTACGATATATAGAAGAACTCCAGGCAATACCTTTAGACAAATTAATCGAGAAAAGATATAAAAAATACAGAAAGTTTGGCAGTTTTCTAGGTGGAGAACAGGCAGCAACTAAATGAAAAACACCAAGTGGAAGGTTCTTCTAGATCCAGAAAATAATAAACAGTAAGGATAAGGTTATGAGACAAATATTATTAGATATTGCAAAAAGAGTCAGCATTAATGTTAATCAATTGCAGAATGAGGTTGAGGAGTGGTTTAAGGGTAAGTTTGAGAAACTCGCCAAAATCAAAGAATCTCTCCAGGAAACCAGTTCATGTACATACGAAAATCAATCCACTCTTTTTGGTAAAGAGCGAGAGTATTTGATTGATTTACATAAGGGAATCCTGAAGGAAGGAAAGCACGAAACAGAAGATATGAGGATTCTAGTACAGAATATTTTTAACGACTATGATGAAGCAATCCGTAAATATCGCGGAATCATACCCCTGGACTACTCCATACATATAATCCCGGACAAAGCCCATGCGGAAGAAGGCAGTGAAATCGAAGCAGAAATTCTGCATTTCTTTCCATCAAATTGTAAAAGAGAAGAAATCACACAGCAAGTAACAGAAATTATTAAGCATATTCAAGAAACGTCCTTTTCCGATACTCCAATCTGGGTCAAGGTAACCCAACACAAAGAGAAATAATAGAAAACAAAATATGCCTGTATCCAATATGCTTAATCTGGCAATCCTTATCTCCGGCAGTGGGACAACACTCCAGAATCTAATTGATAAAATAAATGATAAAACTCTTAATGCCAACATTCAAATCGTGATTAGCAGCGCCCCGGACACTTATGGTGTAAAGAGAGCAGAGCAAAATAATATTCCTGTATCCATAGTACAACGTAAAGGTTTTAATAACTCAGAAATCTTCAGCAACACAATAATAAACGAAATTGAAAAATATTCTGTAGACTTAATAATACTTGCCGGTTTCTTACACCTCTTTAAGATACCTGATAAATATACCGGCAAGGCAATGAACATCCACCCGGGACTAATTCCTTCTTTCTGCGGTAAAGGATATTATGGACATCACGTCCACGAAGCCGTTATTGAAAGTGGAGTCAAGGTCTCAGGCTGTACTGTTCACTTTGTTGACAACGAGTACGATTGCGGACCCATTATAATCCAGAGAGTTGTTCAAGTACATGAAGATGACTCTCCGGAGACACTTGCACAAAGGGTTTTTAAAGAAGAATGCATAGCGTATCCCGAAGCAATAAACCTCTTTGCTGAAGGGAGATTAAAAATTGAGGAAAGAAAGGTCAGGATTTTAAACCAATAATTAATTATGAAAAACAATAATACATCAAAAACCAGACAATATTCATTTTTCCTTATCAAGAAACTTTTTATCTTTTCAATAGTATGCCTGCTTATATTGCAGAAAAGCACTCCATCCTCTGCAATCTCTATATTGAGGGTTGAACCTTCAGTAATCGAACTTCAGAATCAAGCCTTCTTCAATTTAAGGAGAGGTAAATTTCTTGAGGTTTTTAAGAATTGCGAAGAATTACTGACAATCAACAAAAAGAGTACTCTCGCCTACGAACTACTGGGCGTTTCATATGCCGGAATCGGAAGATACGACAAGGCACAGGAAGTGATTGAATCTTTAAAAGACATTACCAAGGATTCATCACTGTTACATCTATGCAAAGGGATGATCTTGCATTCCCTGCAGAAACTTGATGGGGCAATTGCAGAGTGCCAGGAGTCCATAACCATAGACCAGTGACAATCCCATCGCACACTATGTCATTGGCAGGGTATATTTAGACAAAAAAGATTTTAATAAAGCTGAAGAATACCTGAGGAAGGCCGTTGAAAAGGAACCGGAGCTTGCTGCGGCGTACACCGGCCTGGGCGTAAACTATCTGCTCCAGGGAAAAATGGAAGAATCTTTCAAGTACTATAATAAGGCTCTTGCAATCAATCAGGACGAACACATGGCACGAATGGGCCTTGCCACAATATTCATAGGATTAAAGGGCTACGAAAACGCTATAGAACAATATAACATTGTAATCAAAAAGATACCCACTTTTATAAGGGCCCGTCAAAACCTGGCCGCACTATATCTTCAAATAGGCAGGTTTCAGGATGCAATCGTACAATCCGGAGAAATCCTGAATATCGACCCAAAGATAGCCCCTGTATATCTGATCCTGGCCAGATCTTATTCCTACTCCAACAATCTTGACGATGCTGTTAAAAACATTAGAAAGTTCATAGATTTACAGGGATCTTCCTATGAGGGGCATTACCTCCTGGGAGTTTTCCTGATGGCAAGCGGAGATAATACATCTGCCAAGAAAGCATTAGAAAAGGCCGGGAGTATAGATGCTGAGCAAGGCAACATAATGGTCGCAAACGCTCTAATTAATCACATTGAAGGTAATTATAACACGGCAGAAACCTTTCTTCAGAAAGCACGAAGCTTAACCCGGGAAATCAATAACCAGATAATCAACATATTCTTAACAAACCTTTACCTGACGCAGGAAAAACACGCACCATCAAAAGAGAGTTTAAATATATCCGGCGGTTTTATAGATGGATTCAGGCCTGACAACCTTGATTTAAAATCTGACAGCAAAACAAGCCAATCTTTCACCCACACAAACCTTGCGATCTTTTTCTACCTTAACAAATGGTATGACAAGGCAATCAAGACGTGCGATACCGCATTAGCAATCTATCCGGATAATCCTATTACTCTGTATGTAAAGGGTAAATCACTTATAGATAAAAAAGATTATAATCAGGCCCTTTTGCAATTTAAGAAGATCGTTGAAATACAACCTGACTTTTTATCTCCGCATTATGATTTAGCAAAACTCTACCTTATAATAGGTGACAATGATAAAGCTATTGAAGAATACAAGAGAACAGCAGAGTTAGACCCAAAGGATGCATCAGTCCATCTCTCTATAGGAAATATATATACCAGGCTGGGGGAAAATGATGAAGCTTTAGCTGAATACAAACAGGTCCTGACTCTGGCACCTGATTCTCCGGTTGGATACAATGAGCTGGCTTATATCTATGCAGAAAGTGAAACCAATCTGGACCAAGGTCTGGAATATGCACTAAAAGCGGCCAAGTTAGCCCCAAAGGATGCATCGATACTGGATACGTTAGGCTGGGTACACTTTAAGAAAGGCAATTTTGAAAAAGCTATCGAAGGCCTGAAATCTTCAGTCGAATTAAGACCAAATTCACCAACAATAAGATACCACCTTGGAATGGCACTTTATAAAAACAGTGATCTCAACAACGCCTTAAATGAATTCAGGAACTCTCTAGCAATCTCGGTAAGATTTAATGAATCATCACAGTCTAAGGAAATGATTAGATTGATTGAAGGCCAGTTGGGTCAAACAAAATAAGAATACTTGTACAGGACTTCATGAATCACCTCTACAAAAATTCTAGCTTTAAAAAAATAATATAGTTAATATGAGAAAATACCTGCTACATGTCTTAATCATATCATTTGTATTCTTTCTAACACCTACTACACAGGCAGCATCAGACGTGGAAACGACTATAGATGAAGACAAACAGGCAGCAAAAGAAAATCCTGATGATGCAACAGTTTATTTTGATCGCGGTGTTGACTACCTCAAATCAGGCATGTATAAAGAGTCGATTGAGGAATTTAAGCAGGCAATAAAGATCGACCCTGATTATGCAGAGGCTCATAAAACTCTCGGCTACGTCTATTTAAATTTCTACATGAATAAAGAGGCAATTGAGTCGTTAAAGCAGGTAGTAAGGATTAACCCTGATGCAACATCTCACTATAATCTTGGTTTTGT
>CAXGMX010000112.1:0-6839 GCA_964010955.1 uncultured bacterium | reverse complement strand
TTCCAAAATAGGTTTCAAGAGTATTTTACATATTATTATAACCTCCGGTTGTTTGCATAGTTAACAAAAAACAGAATTTTGATATTGAGCTTACAACCCTGATTTAAAAACACTTGCCTGATCTCTTTCTGGGTTTATATTCGATATCTTTACAATTTTTTCTACAGTACTTTAATTATTCAGATTCGCGGTTATAAATGTGAGAAAATTCTTGATGTTAAATGTTCTGATTGCGTCATTTGTGTTTCTTTCATCTGCGGTTATTCAATCAGCTAATGGGGAAGTAAAGCTGCGGACTACATATAAAAGTCTGTACAAGGCAGACCAGGAAGGTTTAAAGAATTTACTAATTGGAAAATTTAGTGAAAACCAGAAAGACGGCAGAATAATAGACCACAATTATAAATTGAAGACTATAGATGGTGGTAAAGTAGTGATAGATAATTTTACCGGCCTGATGTGGCACCAGTCCGGCTCTACAGGTCTTGGGACTATCTGGCAGAAGGCAGAAGAGTGGGTCAAGAAATTAAATG
Organism: uncultured bacterium; assembly: GCA_964010955.1. GTDB lineage: Bacteria > Planctomycetota > Brocadiia > Brocadiales > Scalinduaceae > Scalindua. The sequence continues at coordinate 6,306 of CAXGMX010000112.1, read as the reverse complement.
GGGGCGGATATGCCGGATTTCGCAATTGGAGATTGCCGACTCTGGAAGAAGCCGCTTCTTTGTTGAAACCAGGCAAGGAGGGTAGCGTCCTGTACATAGACCCAATCTTTGATAGTACTCAGAAATATATCTGGACAGGTGATATTTATAAAAAAGATGACAGGTGGTTTGTTGATCTTGACCAGGGCAATTTTACATGGAGCAGTAAGTATCTTTACGGCTTCAACAGAAATCTGAGAGCAAACTTCGTCCGTCCTGTTCGCTCCGCCAATTAGTACCGACGATAGTATCAACACATTGTCTTGCCGCCGTCGACTGTCAAACAGTTGCCGGTCACAAAGTCAGACCAGTCGGAAGCGTAAAAGAGGACGGCCTTTGCAATATCTATGGGCAGGGCAAGACGTTTAAGCGGTGTCTCTTCGGCTATTGCCTTCTGCACACGAGGGGGAGCGTGAGGCGTTTTCTTTGCTAATGTGAATCCCGCGTTTATCAAGTTAACGGTTATTCCAAAACCTCCAAGGTCAATTGCAAGGCTCCTTGTAAACCCCACCAATGCTGATTGAGACGTTATGTAACTGCCATATCCTTTTACCGGATCATTAACTATATTATCCATTATGTTTATGATCCTTCCACACTTATTCTTTTTCATCTCACCAATAACAGCTTGAGAGCAATTGTACGCCCCTTTTATTATGCCGTTCAGGTCTTCCTCATATTCATTCCATTTAGTTCCTTCAAAGGATTTTCTCTTTATAGTACTATGTGCATTGTTCACAAGGATGTCTATACGGCCAAATTTCTTGACGGTTTCCTTAATCATTTTATTTACACTTGCCTTTGAGGTAACGTCTGTCTGCAATGTCATGGCCTTCCCATCACTGTTTTCTATCCTTTTCAAGACTGATAATGCATTCTTCTTACTTTTTAAATAGTTAATAGTTACCGATGCACCTTCAGATGCCAGAAGTTCAGCAATTGCACTCCCTCTATCACTGCTTGCTCCCGTTACGATTGCAACCTTGCCTTTTAGTTTCAAAGTAATAACCTCATTTTTCAGACAGGACAAACGGGATAAACAAGGATTTTCAACCTCCTCTTAATCCTGTAAATCCTGTCAAAATAAATCTACAAAGATACTTTTTCTTTCACTGCATACCCCTTCTCTGTCTTTTCTACCTTAACGGCTTCTGTTACCGGATCGTGTTCAAAGAACAGGATCCAATCGCCATTACAGGCTCTTGCCAGTAGTTTCTCCTTTTCTTCTATTGTTGTTAATGGATCAATGTCATAGCTCGGTATATATGGTATCTTGATGTGAGACGTAAAAGGTATTAAATCGCTACAGTAAATAAGTGTGTTTATACCATCTGATATTTTTACGAGTTGCAGTCCTATAGTATGGCCGTCTGAGATGATGACGTCAATGTCTGGTAATATCTTGGCGTATCCATCCACAAGTCGAAGTTTTCCTTCATCTTCTATAGACTTAAAGTCTTCCCTGATAAAACTACCGATGTCTTTTTTACTCGGCTTCAGCGCCCACTCGTGATGTTTTTTCTGGACATAATGTGCTGCATTTGGAAACGTAAGCTTATGCTTGTTGCCTTCATTATAAACTGCCCCTCCAACATGATCCAGATGAAGGTGCGTCAGGATCACGTCAGTTATGTCCTTTGTTTCCAGATTGTATTTTTCCAGGGATGAAGTAAGATTATATTTGCTTTGATCGATCTTATAGATTTCCTGGTATTTTTCGGAAAATTTAGTACCGATACCGGTATCAACAAGGATTTTGTGTTTATCATCCATGATCAATAATGATCTGAGGGCCATCTCTATCCTGTTTTCATCATCCGAAGGATTAAGCTTGTTCCATAATGATTTTGGCACAATACCAAACATTGCGCCGCCATCAAGAGCAAACCTCCCGGTCTCAATCGAATGTAGCTCATATTGTCCGATCTGCATAAATCAGTTCCTTCCAGCCGCTCCACAAAAACTTCCAGACAATAACTATATGGTGTTATTGTTTATGTGACTATGTTATCATAATATATAGAGTAGAATTGAGCATTACAAGTAGGAAAATATTATGATTGAGATATGCGAAAAACTATATAAGAATTTAGAAGAAAAACACCGGAAAGCAAGAGAGGTATCAGGAAGGAGTTTGACCCTTACGGAGAAGACTCTTTATTCTCATATGAAACCGGAGGATATAAAACCATATACACGGAAGGAATCTAACGTAGACCTTTATCCGGACAGGGTTGCAATGCAGGACGCAACCGCTCAAATGGCGATCCTGCAATTTATGTCTTCCGGTGTTCAGAGTGTACAGGTACCTACCACCGTCCATTGCGACCACCTGATTTTGGCACATAAGGGTGTGGAAGATGATTTACCGATATCAAAGATAACCAATAAGGAAGTTTTTGACTTTTTATCATCCTCTGCAAAGAAGTACGGTATGGGCTTCTGGAACCCCGGAGCAGGTATTATACATCAGGTCGTTTTAGAGAATTACGCTTTTCCCGGCGGCCTGCTTATCGGCACCGATTCACATACTCCCAATGGAGGAGGTCTCGGTATGCTGGCAATTGGTGTGGGTGGTGCGGATGCAGTAGACGTTATGGCAGGGTTGCCGTTCGGCCTGAAGTGGCCGGGGATTATCGGCATAAAATTAACCGGAAAATTATCCGGCTGGGCATCTCCCAAGGACGTCATCTTAAGGGTAATGAAAGAGCTTACGGTTAAAGGGGGAACGGGCTCTGTAGTCGAGTATTTTGGAGAAGGTGCTGATTCTATTTCATGCACGGGTAAAGCAACCATATGTAATATGGGTGCGGAACACGGCGCCACAACTTCAACATTTCCCTTTGACTCGCGTATGTCGGATTATCTGAGGGCAACCGGCAGGGCTGATATAGCAGATCTTGCAGAAGAATACTCAGGATTCTTCAGGGCTGATGACGAGGTGTATGCTGATCCTGAAAAATATTTTGACAGTATTATAGAGATAAACCTGTCAGAACTCGAGCCGCAGGTCTGCGGTCCACATACTCCGGACAAGGTACGTTCCGTATCTGGTTTCCGTGAAGAAATAGTTCGTGAAGATTACCCTGATAATATCAAGTTTGCCCTTATCGGTTCCTGTACGAACTCTTCTTATGAAGACATGGGACGTGCGGCTGCCGTTGCAAGGGACGCCGTTGCCAAGGGATTGAAGACGTCAATTCCATTGCTGGTAACTCCGGGGTCAAACCTGATAGAAGATACCATTAAACGTGATGGCCAGATGAAGGCCCTGACTGATGCAGGTGCGACCGTATTAGCCAATGCATGCGGGCCGTGCATAGGCCAGTGGAAGAGGACGGACATAAAGAAGGGTGAAAGAAATACCATCCTTACCTCGTACAACAGGAATTTCCGTGCGCGTAACGATGGCAACGTAGAGACGCTTTCATTTATTTCCTCTCCAGAGATTGTTACGGCTACTTGCCTTTTCCGGTCACCTCTCCTTTAACCCTCTGAAGGATAAATTAAAGACATCATCCGGAGAAGAAGTTACACTGGCAGAGCCGTTTGCCGATGAGCTTCCGTCTGCCGGTTTTGCCGGTCACGGCAAGGGCTATGTGCCTCCTGTGGAAGATGGTTCTGGTGTAGAGGTTGTTATCAATCCTGAATCAGAACGCCTTCAGACATTGACTCCGTTTGCTCCATGGGATGGTAATGATTATGTAGACGTCCCTTTGTTGTTGAAGGCTTCAGGAAAATGTACAACCGATCATATTTCCCCGGCCGGTCACTGGCTGAAGTACAGGGGGCATCTGGACAGAATATCTGATAATACTTTTTCTGGTACTGTGAATGCATTTGATGGTTCGGCAGGTACAGGCAAAAACCTGTTTACCGGTGAAGGTGGTGTAAGCTATTCTGATATTGCCCGTGATTATAAGAAACGTGGAGTTCCATGGGTAGTCGTGGGTGATGAAAACTACGGAGAGGGATCTTCCCGTGAGCATGCCGCCATGTCTCCGAGATACCTTGGAGCTGTGGCCGTTATCACTCGTTCATTCGCCAGAATCCATGAAACTAATTTAAAGAAGCAGGGAATCATCCCTCTGACATTCATCAATCCGTCTGACTATGAAAAGTTTCGTGAGGATGATAAGATTTCGATTACGGGATTGGATAAACTAGCCCCGGGTAGAAATATTAGTGTAACGATCAAGCACAGTGACGGTACAGAGGAGGAAATAGAAACAAGGCATACAATGTCCGAGCAGCAGATAGAATGGTTCCGTGCAGGCTCCGCATTAAATAAAATTGCCCGAGATTTGAATGGATAATCTTGACTTATGATTTGGATTATAGTAATTTTCAGTCCTTAATGCAAAACAGTGCAAACGCTTTTATCAAAAAAGTTTATTTTCCCTTTAATCCTTGTTGCTGTTGTCTTAACGTCAGGCACTACGGGCTACACTCTTATTGAGGGGTGGGACCCCTTTGATTCCCTGTACATGACGGTTATCACCCTTTCTACGGTAGGGTTTCAAGAAATAGAACCGCTTTCAGAAAAGGGAAAGGCATTTACGATTGGTCTTATATTTTTTGGCCTGGGCGTGGTTGCATATGCAGTAAATAATGGTGTCAGGGCTATATTTGAAGGTGAAATTCAGGAAGTATTCGGGAGGAGAAAATTGAAAAAAGCATTAGATTCGTTGGAAAATCATTATATTGTCTGCGGCTATGGCCGCATGGGTAAGGTCATCTGCAATGAATTAATGGCAAAGGGAATTCCTTTTGTTGTCGTGGAAAGAGAATCTCAGGAACTCGAGGTGGATGACGATGTCATAATTGTATACGGAGATGCTACAAGAGATGAACTCCTTAAGAGGGTAGGTATAGAGAGAGCGAAAGGCCTGATATCTGTCCTTGATTCGGATGCCCAGAATCTTTACGTTGTACTCAGCGCAAAGGGGTTAAATCAGAAACTCTTTATAATAGCAAGGGCAAACGAAGAAGGTGCAGATTATAAGCTGACAAGAGCAGGTGCTAACAAGGTTGTTTCCCCATATCATATTGGAGGTCTCAGGATAGCCCATACCATTCTTAAGCCTACAGTTGTAGACTTCCTGGAGTTAACAGCAAAAACCGGAAACATGGAGATCCAGATTGAGGAAGTTGTAGTGGAAGCAGGCTCAGCGTTGGCGAATAAAACCATCAAAGATGCAGATATTATAGAAAAAAATGGGGTTCTAATAGTAGCCCTTAAAAAGAAGAATGGAAAGATACTGTTCAACCCTCCTGATAATAACCTAATAGAAGTGGGAGACAAGCTGGCGGTGATAGGGGAACCCGAACACTTTAATGAGCTGGAGCAGATGGCTAAGGGGAAAAGAGGAGGAGCTTCAGGCCTGTCAGATGAGCCTCACACCAGCCCTTCCTGACATTTTTCGATTTCAACGTAGGTGGAATTATATGTAGCATTTCCGCCAAAGTTCTGAACCACATCAGGTGTCAGGGTGTTTGCGCCTTTACCATCATATAGCTTCGACCAGAGTCCTCCATAGGCTAACACAACTCCCCGCTTTATGTCTGTAGTTGGACGAGCCTTCATCCTGAGTGTGTCCTGGTCATTTTTCAGCCTAATCCAATCACCTCCCTTTATATCTTTCTCTTTAGCGTCTTCTTCGTTAATCAGGATGATTGGTTCTATCTCTTCCTTCCATACGTTGTGAAACTGAGAACGTGTTATTTGTTTATGATTAACCGTTAAGAACTGGAAAGGGTACTTACTCTTCTCCTCTTCATAATAACCGGGCAATGGCGGAAGATTAGCCTTTTCCGCCAGTTGTGAATACATTTCAATCTTACCGGAAGGTGTGAGGTATTCATCCTGCGGTCTTGGTTTCATTTTACAGAAACCTTCCTGTTCCAGGTCTTTCAGTGTGAAATCCACTGCCTTGCTTCTACTCAAAAACTCTTCTGCTACTTCGCGCTCCGGAGGAAACAACTCTCCGGAGTTCAGGCCAAGGGCTTCAGATAGTTCCCTGAATACCTGATAGTTAGGTTTTGATCCGCCAAGGGGCTCGATTGCCTTCTGGTTTATGGACATATGATTGTGGTAATAACATACATGGATATCAAATGATTCCAGGAAACTCGGGGCAGGTAGGACGATGTCCGCATAACTGCAGGTATCATTTAAAAACAGGTCATGCACAACAGTAAAAACATCCTCACTCTCCATACCCTTTTCACAAGCTGCTGATTAGGTAGATTGACCAGAGGGTTGGT
>CAXGMX010000111.1:0-6872 GCA_964010955.1 uncultured bacterium | reverse complement strand
GAATGATAGCAGGCTAGACTTCTCTAGATACAAGAGGTAGCCCTAGCGTTACCTTTTGTTGCAACGCATATTGATGCGAGTTTTTTACAAGGGCTGTGTGTTTAGAGGAAGGATATAATATTGTAGCTGCCCACACTCAGAAACCGATGCCCCCTCTCTCCAACCATTGTCGCCATATTGTCGCCAAATTGTCGCCAACTCCATCGGAAGTGACAGTAATCAGCAGTAATTGACAGAAAACACTTGAAAGACTTAACCTATTATGGTATAAGGCGTAACAGTCATAACAGACGCTAAATCAGGCAGTTATGAAATTAACAATAAATGGTTAGAACCTGCCTTGGGAGCAGGAGGTCGCTGGTTCAAATCCAGTCGCCCCGACCATTTTAATAAAACCATAAGTTCTATCTGCGCCAGTAGCTCAGCTGGATAGAGCATCAGATTTCTAATCTGAGGGTCGGAGGTTCGAATCCTCCCTGGCGTATGTTGTCAATTCTTAATATGGTGAGTGTAGCTCAGTTGGTTAGAGCACCAGATTGTGGTTCTGGGGGTCGGGGGTTCGAATCCCCTCACTCACCCATCTTTTCATATCCAGCGTATAATTCTTCCACAACCTCTTGTTTTGATTTGTTTTTAAGAGGTTCTAACCTCGTCCAATAAACGGCACCTAAAGAAATTTTCAATTGACAAATAACTTTTAGAGTAGTATTCTATGGACCCTTAGCTATTAAAATAATAGTTTATTCAAGTCATAAGAGAGGAGAGAGAACATGACAAATATACCATTACTTGCCGTTTCTCAGGAAATATATACAATTGGAATTCTTATTGGCTCTATTTTTGTAATCTTACTTATTATGGAGATACAAATTTGTCAGTTAAGATTTAGGGTGATAGATTTGGAAAAGGGCCGCTCTCCTGCCACAGACAAACCAGACGACCTTTTATCAGCAGAAGGTGTTGCCACTACGACATTTGAACTATCAGGAATCGCAAATATCAATGGTAAAAAAGTAGATGTTATTTCAGAAGGCGAAATGATATCAAAAAATACAAGGATTAAGGTCACAGGCGTAAAGGGAAATAGAATAGTTGTAAAACCCGTAAAACATGAGAAACCGAAGGAGAGAACTAAAGATAAGTCTTAAGTAAACTATTCCGTGTGTTCTGCTAAGATATCCACCATTTCATCCAGTTCTCAAGTTTTAGGTAAAGAAATGTAAACCTACGCACCCTCCAGCAAATAGGTTCTAGCCTCGTCCAATAAACGACCCTATCTTTTCATTTCCACCATTAAACGATTTATACCCGAGTAAAGCCCTTAACATTCTCACCCATTTAAAGATTAAAAACACTAACAACCCAGATATACGAGTCAATAAAAAAGTTTGGACAAAGTGTAAATATTTCAGATTTACCACCTGATTACGCTTGATATGTGAAAGGTGTTATAATTCAATCAAAAGGGAATCTAAATATCAGGATGCACTGTGAGATATTTCGACTTTGGCCATTGAACTCAGTTCGATAATTCTATGCTGCCGGGATTTGCTTCTTCAGTAACGCTCAGTTTTGTCTCTTGCTCAGGACCCGCACTATTTCTGCCTTTTGCCTGTTCAATCAAATCAAGTTTCGTCTCGTCGTAGTCTGAATTAGTAATGAGATTTTCGTGCCGCAGGACGTTAAGCTCACTAAGCTTCTCTTCAATATTTATCTTGTGACTGGTTTTCTTTATATAATCCTCATCCAGCAGATATGTATAGTTTGTATCAAAACCTAATTTCTCGATACACTGTTCAGAGACAGCGTCTGTAACTTCTTCCAGTTTTTCCTTAAGAAAATCCGGAACGGTAAACACAGAGTCATGAAATTCTTCATTTTCCATTATAATTATGTTACTGGCCTCAACAATATCTCTCCATATTACAATTCCTTCCGATGCAGTCGTCATCTTCACATCGATCTTGAGAAAGGCATACGGGTCAGAATGAATTCCCGGGTCCTTGATGCCATATGATATTATGCCGATCTCAAGTATTGTATCAACGTCCAGTTCTGTTCCTATATTTTCATAGTCTTTGGAATCTTTATCTTTTTTCTCCATTAATTTCCATACGACATTGCTCTTTGTAATACTTTCCTGTGGTATAACATGAAAATATGAACAGAGTTGAAATTTGGTATTCAGCTTCTCACACAACTCTTCACCAATGTTCAAGTCAAATATTAATTCATTAAGAGCTGCAATGTCCTCTTGATTCGCTTGACTTTGAGCTAATCGAATAAATAACTGCGGTATAATCGCCGGCCCTGCCATTACTGTCGGAATGAACATTTCATCATTTCTGATATTTACGTCCATCTCCGGGCTATCAGCATAATGCAATATCACCAGATCATTTACATATTTAGAATATTCCTTTTTGTATGGTACCTGGGTAATCTTTGTAGTCTGGCAACCTGCAAAAATTATCAAAGATAATACAAAACATACATAACGCTTGTTTGACATTTTAAGAAAAGGCAAAACGAGCACATCCAATTTGTTTGTGAGTTTAATTAGTATTTGTTGCGGATTGCGATGACTATTTAACTTCAACAACAATAAGCATATGATAAAAGAATAACCGCGCCAGAAGTCACTCTGGATAATTGAACAATTCAATGCTCTTTATCATTGTTGAATTCTAAGACTCTTTCTTTTTGGCGCTGTAGATGTTTCTAAAGTGTCAGATTCGATATCACTCAGACTCTTTTCAATTTCCTGAAGATTCGTCAGTACTACGCTTAGATATTCTTCATTCTCTGTTTTTCCATGGCATCCGGCATAAAACTTGATAGACCTTCTATAATTTATTATGCCTTCTTTTATGTTTCCATTCTTCACATAAAGTTTACCCAGTTCATTGTATGATTTGGCTACCTTCAGGGCAGCATCAATAGACTCCGGCCGATAATGCAGTGCATTTAAAAGGAATTTCAAAGCCAGGTTGTAATTTGCTGCCTTTGCTTCAAAAGATAATTTGTCGTTAGGTTTTTGTAAAGCCCTGAAACCTTTGCCAACCCAGTATACATATGGTGTGTTTGTCAGGCCCCGTGGAAGTTCAAACGGGTTTAGCTACTTTCTCCTTCCAATGCTGATAAATCGGAACACTATAAATCATTATGGTTACATCATAACTGACCCCTTTTCTGAGAATAACCAGAGGTACTTCGACCTTTTTACCCTTCAATTCTTTTGATATCTTTACATAGTCTCTCAATTTCTTTGTCTCCTTACCGTCTATTTCAAGGACTATGTCACCAGTCCTTAATCCTGCATCAAAACCGGGACTCCCTGATTGCACCTCTACAATCTTTATACCATCTTTCTTTTCCGAGATAATCAACCCGGAGAATACTCCCTGTGCAAGGCATGGAGAGGTAAAGACTCCTAACGATATAATTGTTATAAAGGAAATAATGTACAGTCTCATAATATTTTCTATTCCTCTTAAATTTCTCTCTAAGACGCAAAGATTATAAATCGCTTACAATACGAGTAGTAATATCTAAATTGAAAGATTTAAGCCCGCCCGTACCGAACGGTACGTTCGGGCGGGTAGTCGTGCCGAAGGACAGACCTGCCTCTGGCATGGCCTTCGGCTACAATGGCATGTAATATAAAACCGTTCAATTTTAGATAATAGACCCACGTTATAGTATTTTGCAAGCATCCGGAATTCCAGCAACGAGGATCACACCGAAACCAGAGAATTCTGCCGGAAGCAGTATTATACCATCCGTCTATTAAATTTTCTTACAGCAATATCGAGGATGAACAGGATTAGTGCCAGGGGAATTAAATAGCCTGCAAAATCCTTGGCAATAATTATCTCCTCTTCTTCAACTGTTATCTCTTCCTTCTCAGGATTATACTTACCTCCTGTAATCTCTGCAATATTTTTAAGGTACGAAACATTGTTGCCCTGAACCGCATATTCAAGTGGCGTTGAAACTATCTTCTCCGGAACCAGCAACCCTTTTGTCTTCATATCTACAATCTTCCCATCCTTTATCCTGGATATCTTTAAATTATAAGTGCCGGGATCAATATCTTTTAGCTCTGTTGAATACCTTTTTGGTGCAATCTGCTTTAAAATAAGTTCCTGATCAGCAGCAGCAAAATCCGGTGATAACAGACTCACTTCCAGCTTCGTACCGTCTTCGACTTGAGAGGATGACTCTAATAACATGGAGATTGCATCCTCCTCAGTCTTAACCTTTATATCATAATTGGCTTTCGATATATCCCTCATAGACCATCGCACTACCTGCGACCAGAACTTGTTAAACATTGCCCAGTTTACCCACTTTGACGACCATCGCGCATTGGCATCCGATGCGTAAACGACCACCTTGCCAAGGCCGTATCTCCAGTTCGCCAGGATAGGATCCGTTTTCCCGGTTATGTTTGTTACCAGTGGAACTTCAACCTTCTCTTTTGCCTCAGTTATCGTGTGCCCTTTAAGCGGGGGAAATTGTCTATCATAAATACCTTTCAATATCTCGCTTTGCTGGTTAATTTCCGGATAAAAATGCTCTTCGTGAAAGTCTGATTGTGATACAAAGAATTCCGTGTCCTTTACTATCAGCCTCGGTAATTTCATTATGTCAGTTATCTGATAAAATTGTCCTTTTGTCTTCTTTGCTATGTCCTGCAGCAGCTTTGTATTAACGAGCCAGGATCCAAGTGCAATTGTTGAAACCGTCACATTTGCCTGCTGAAGACGGCTGATTAATTTATTATAGTAATAAAAGACAGACCTTGTGTTTCCATCAGAAAGCAGGATTATATGATTTACCTTTGAATTCTTTTGCCTGAGCTGTTTATAAGCAGAGTCTATGGCAGGAAATATATCCGTTCCTCCATCTGCTTTTAACATACTGAGCTTCTTGATAATCTCCCTCTTTACTTCTTCATTAGGTTTGAGTTCGACGATAGTGTATGGCATAGTGTCAAATGCAACAATACCAAAATTATCATTCACCTTCAGTTGTTTGATTAATTCAATCGATGCCTTTTTGGCAAAGAGCATCTTCTTCCCAAGCATGCTTCCTGATTTGTCTATTATTAAGATCAGGGAAAGCCTTGATTTCTTTTCCGTCCTTGGCGGTTCACCTCCTACTATTTTAACCGGCAGGATTTCCTCTATTTTAGTATCTGTGTATCCGCCTTCAGCCGTGATATTAGTGCCGCACGTCATTACAAATCCGCCGCCATGATCCTTTACGTATTCTTCTATCAACACCATCTGCTCATCGCTTATATAATCTCTGGAGACATTAGAGAAGATCAAGCTGTCATATTTAAGATATTCCTGCAGTGTATCAGGTATCTGTCCCGGGTTTTTTTATGTCTACAAGGTATTGTTTTGTCTTCCAGCGCTTCAGGCAGGTACATTTTCTGGTTTTCCGCTCCATTTATAAATAACAGCCTCGTCTTATCTGAAATACTTACAAATGCAGCCATACTATTATTTTCCTCATCTTTGTCGAGCGTGACATCTTCAATGCTTAAATTTGCATTAAACTTCACAAATCCTTTTTCATCGCTTTTGTATGGCACCTCAAATATACTTATACCACTCTTGAATTCAGTATCCCACTCTTTCAAAATGCCGTCTTTTTTATTCAGTTTCAGATTGCCTTTGATTGCGCTATCATTCCTGTTTTCAATTACTACTTTTACTTCAAACATTTCACCTTCGTTTATCTCTTTAGGTGCGACAACCTTCTTTATTAAGATTTCGCCCTCTTTTGGAGCTTGAGGAGGAGATGCGACAAAAAACTTGACATCATTACCAGCTGCCATTGTAGCTGCCTTTAGGACTTCACCCAGGTTCTCATTTCCATCCGAAAGAAGAATAGCCATTTTCGAAGAATCTTCGGGCATAATACCCAGTGTAGCCATTATTCCGCTTGCAATGTCCGTCCTGTCAGAAGTAATGTTTGATTCTGCAATCCTTTTATGTATATCTTCCAACTCTAAATCTTCGGTGAGTGTTGGCGTAATCGCTCTGGATTCGCCGCCAAAGACCACCAGCCCCTTCTTGATTTTCTTATCCAGCCCATTACCCACTTCTTCCACATAGTCCCACATCCACTCCCTGCCTTCCGGAGTGATACTGTCAGATACGTCCACAAGGAATACTGCACTAATTTCACGTTCCGACTTCTCCTCCCGGCTAAGCCCTGCCAGCACAAGGACAATAAGCAGAAATACAAGAGACCGCAAAAAGGTCGAAAGAAGAATCCTTGAGACCGATAAACGATTATATCCGAAGATTGCCACTATCCAGAAAATCGGCAATGCATACAAGAGTTTCAGATAACCGGGATTTGTAAATAAATATTCCATAGTTTAGAACGAATAGGACACGGATTTTCGCAGATACACACTGATAACTATTTTCTTATATTATCAAAAACCTTACGTTTGAAATCAGGTTTAGGGCCAAAATTGAGTAAAAGTCCAACTTCAATGTCTGTTGCCTTTAGATAGTTTAATAGTTGTGCTTCATTCTCTACAGCCAAACTCTTTGCTGCCTTTATTTCTACAATTACCTTATTATCAACCAAAATATCAGCAAAGTATTCTCCTATAACTTCACTTTCATATACAACCTTTATTGCAGATTGAGAAACAACGGGAATACCAATTCTTTTAAATTCTATCATCATTGCATTCTCATACACTTTTCTAGAAACCATAACCAAGGTTATTGTAAGCCTTATAAATATTTTTATAATCTTCTCGGTTAGGTTTTTATTTTTGGCATCATGATAATCTGTGTTCATCTGTGTCCAAAATGTTTTTTACAATCGTAAAT
>CAXGMX010000110.1:0-6969 GCA_964010955.1 uncultured bacterium | reverse complement strand
AAGGTATATTGTGACGACTTTATAATAGAAAGACATCCACCGAAGTACAAATTACTTACTTTTGTAAAAACAAAGAACTGGAAAAATTTATTCCGGCAAAAGTAGGCAATAAGATTAAAATTCCGGGCTCCAACTATGCGGTTACGGTTAAAGATTATTATCCGGATGCAGAATTGAGAGCGGAACCAATCAATACGTCCAAGGAACCAAACAATCCTGCTATATATGTTCAAATGATGGAATCTAACCATGTTACTGCTGAAGGCTGGCTTCTTGCTAAAAACCGTAACTGGTATAATGATCCTAAGCGTGATTTAAAGATTGAGTATCTGTGGGCTGATAATGACGCAGCTTATGAGAAACTTGCTAAAGCTGCAGGAAAAATCGCAAAGCCAACACTGGATGTTGTTATAGAAGGAAAGAATATTTCCAGAAGTATGCCGGTAGAAGTGGGAAAAAGCATCTCGATTGACGGCACTGATTACGTGGTTGAGGTTAAGCAATTGGCGCTTGATTATGCTAAAAGAAATCTGCCAGTAAATGAGCAATCTTCAGACAATCCGGCTGTAAGAGTTGAGGTTAACGGCCCACAGGGTAAAGAAACCCGCTGGACATTCTCGAAGTACCCTGATTATTGGGATAAGGCCCACCAGGCAAAATACAAGGATGTTAAGCTGACATGTTATGTTCCTGATAATTTCTCTCAAACTGCTAATAGTTTAAGAATAGTCCAGAATAAAGAGGGAAAACAGACACTTTCATATTTAAGTAATGGTAAGCTGGTTAGTACTACAGATTGGGAAATTGACAAGAGTTATGATATTGATAAGACAGGGCTGCAAATAAGAATACTAAAATATTTCCCTTCACATAGCATAAAAAAAGAGGTTGTTGAGAGGACTGGTAGTCATGAGGGTCATAATCATGGGCCCGGTGAACATGCGGGTACTCCTGCGTTATTTGTTGAAATAGAAGGCCCCAGAGGTACAGTGGCGGATTGGATGCTCGCAAATAATCCGCCAAGATGGTATCCTGACAAGAACTTTGCGCTTTTATACGAACAGTCCGGTATGGCAATCAAAGATTATAAAAAGTATACTGAGAGTTGTGGAAGGCGGAAAAACTGTGATGACAAAAATTATTGAAGTTAATGACCCTTTGAAGTATAAAGGGTATGTGTTTTACCAGTCAAGCTACGACCCTGAAGGGGAAGATACACTGGGCTTCAGGTAACCAGAAATCCCGGTCTGATAGTTGTATATTCCGGATTTATTCTTTTGTGTATAGGTGTTGTCTTCATCTTTTATGTAAAGCCGTTCTTAAGACGAAAATTGAAGAAAGGGCAAAAGGTGGAAGATTATTATTCAGATGATGAGATTGCAGCAGAGCATATTGAGTAAAATATACCATCCGGATAGAATTTCAAATTTTAATTATAAATTGATGATTAATAGTTTTCATTTAACAAAATTCAAAAGAGAGGTGTGTTAGTCATGGATTTCACGCTGAATGTTACTTTTTATGTCTATATTGCAGCTATTATAGCTTATGTGGTCAGAGAAATATGGAGAGCGAAAACCATACGTTGGATCGCCTTTGGTGTATTTACGGGTGCCTTTGTATTAAATACTATACTGGTACTTACAAGATGGTTTGAGGCAAATCACGCTCCGATGTCTGATAAATATGAATCTTTTGTGTTCTTTGCCTGGACTATTGCCGGTGTGTACCTGATTATGGAACTTGTTACGATATTTATTGCTCGTGTACATGAATCTCGTTTGGGTATTGTTGGCGCACTGCAATCTCTTTTGGCTGTCTGGATGCTACACTCTGCAATGAATACTGACAGTACCATAAAAGAATTACCTCCGGCACTTCAGAGCAACTGGCTGGTCGTGCACGTAATAAACTATTTCGTATCTTATTCTGCCCTAAGTATATCATTCTCTGCTGCTATTATTTACCTGATATATAGAGCGATATATCGTGGAAGAGCCCAGGAAATAGTTATGTCCGGTTCTGATAGTCAATTAAGAAAGGACGTAACCTTTGATAAATTAGCCTATATTTCCGTCACCATTGGCTTCCCATTTTTTAACTGTCGGTTTGATTACGGGTTCGATCTGGGCAAAGGGGGCATGGGGTACGTATTGGGGATGGGACCCTAAAGAGACATGGTCTTTAATCAGCTGGCTTGTTTATCTCTCTTATTTGCATTTACCAATGATTTTACCCAAGACAAAGATAAAGAAGACCTTTGCTCCTATTTTGCTCTCAATAGTACTATTGATCGCTTTCCCCATAGTCTTATTTACATTTATGGGTATGCATAAACTTCCTACTGCTTCAGATAGTGACCATATATATACAGAATAAGTCTCGAAACAGCATTTTCTTTTGAAATGTTTAAGGGTTTTACCCGGATGACATAAAGTAAAGGAAAAACTCCGTAAAAGAGTTTTATTTATCATATCTCCATAATCACTCCTTTAACAGGAATTTCATAATTTTGCAAAGCAGGGGGCTAAAGTCCTCGGCGCAGTTTGTCCGGGGGACCGTAATGCGCTTCTGCATTCTTAATAAGGATGGAAAAAGCAAGGCTGCATGTCGTTATCGAGGGACGAGTTCAGGGGGTCTTTTTCAGGGCCAGTACAATGGAAGAGGCATGCTTATTAGGCTTAAGCGGCTGGGTGAAAAATTGTTTAGATGGACGTGTCGAAGCAGTCTTTGAAGGTGAGAAAGATAAGGTTGAACAGGTTTTAAAATGGTGCCAGAAGGGACCACCGGGGGCAATGGTTAGAAATGTTGAAGAAAATTGGGAAGAAGCAACTGGAGATTTTGATTCATTTTCAATAAAATATTAAGATTCAATGTCGTTCCCTACCCCAGCCTGCCGGTCGGGCAGGCTACGGCAAATAGAACAATCTATATATGGAAACCAACAATTATAAAATTATAGAGAAAAACTTATTAGAGTTACAAGAGCGCATAGAATCGGCCTGTTCACGTTCTATATACAACCAGGAATCAGTTGAATTAATAATCTCAACAAAGTACGTAGATGCAGACATTATAAGAATATTATCTGAATTGGGTATTTCATGTATAGGTGAGAATCGATTACAGGATACTGAGAGAAAAAAGAAGAACTGAATGACCTGGATTTAAAGTGGCATATGTTTGGCCACCTTCAGAGAAATAAGGTAAAGAAGGCAGTACGTATCTTTGATTTGATACATTCTGTGGAAAGTGTTACTCTCGCAAACGAGATAAACAAGGAATCTGAAAAGCTGGGGAAGAATACGAGGATATTAGTAGAGGTTAATGTGAGCGGCGAGGAAACCAAGTACGGTCTATCTCCCGAAGAGACTATTCATTTTTTGTGCGAAATAAATAGTCTTAGAAAGAATTAAAGTAGAGGGTTTAATGACGATGGCTCCCATTGTTGATGATCCTGAAATATGCAGGCCTATGTTTAAGGGGCTGCGTGAATTGAGTGAAAGAATCAGAGATGAAAACATTCAGAATATGGAGATGAATATTCTATCCATGGGAATGACTCAGGACTTCGAAGTTGCAATAGAAGAAGGCGCAAATTCAGTTCGTGTTGGCACAGCAGTATTTGAAGGGATTTGATTGCCATGATAAGATTTCAGTTACTGTATCACCCGAAAAAGGGAAGGCAAACAAGGCCGTAATCAAATTATTTGCCAAATGGCTGGGCATCAAGAGTTCAGATATTCAAATAATATCCGGTGAAACGTCAAGAGACAAGGAACTGTTTATTAGAAACATTACAGAAGAGGATTTGTATAGGTTGGTTTAGAAAATGAGTTATAAAGATACTATCAATTTGCCAAAAACAAAATTTTCCATGAAGGGAAACCTTGTACAAAGGGAACCTGAATTTCTTAAAAAGTGGGAAAAGGATGGCCTGTACGCTCAAATACGAAAGGCAAGGGCAGGTGGGAAGAAATTCATTCTACATGATGGGCCTCCATACCCTACAGGAGACCTCCATATAGGAACCGGATTAAACAAAATATTGAAAGACATGATTGTTCGGTTTTATACCATGAGGGGGTATGATGCCCCGTATATACCGGGCTGGGACTGCCATGGTCTGCCCATTGAACACAGGGTAATGCAGGAGCTGGGTTCAAAGGCAAAAGAGATGGGAACTGTTGAGATTCGCAAGAAGTGCAAAAAATATGCTGAAAAATTCGTAAAGGTACAGATGAAGCAATTTAAGGCATTGGGTGTATCGGGTGATTGGGAATCCTCGTATCTAACCTTCACACCTCAATACGAAGCAGGCATTATTGAGGTATTCGGGAAACTTGTTGAAAAAGGATATGTCTACAGAAGTCTGAAGCCCATACATTGGTGTATGCGTTGTGAGACTGCGCTTGCTGAGGCAGAATTGGAATACCATGATCACTCCAGCCCTTCAATTTACGTCAACTTCAAACTGATAGATAATCCAGAAGTTAAGTTTGATGGACTCTATGATGAAGATGTTTATATGCTGATATGGACTACTACTCCATGGACGTTGCCGGCAAACCTTGCGATTGCATTGCATCCAGAATTTCAATACACAGCAGTGAGATATATAAATCCAAAGACGCAAAAGAAACAGGTCTCTATACTGGCTGAAGATTTAGTGGATTCTGTCATGAACCGGCTTGAAATAGAGAATTACGAACGTATGGGTACGGTCAAAGGCAGTTCCCTGGAAGGGTTGAAATATCAGCATACTATTATGAGGCGGGAAGGATCTGTAGTTCTGGCAAATTACGTTACTCTTACTGACGGAACTGGATGTGTACATACTGCCCCCGGCCATGGCCAGGACGATTACCAGACAGGTTTAAGATACGACATGCCGATTGTAAGTCCGGTTGATGCAATCGGAGTATTTACAGAAGAGGCAGGGGATTTTGCCGGGCAGAATATTTATGATGCTAACAAATCAATAACAGATAAGCTCGATGAGTTGGGTCTTTTGTTACATATGGACAAAATAGGACATTCTTATCCTCATTGCTGGCGTTGTAGAAAACCGGTGATCTTTCGGGCAACTGAACAGTGGTTTGTAAACATTGATCATCAGGATCTCAGGCAAAATGCATTAACTGAGATAGAGAAAACAGACTGGATACCGCAATGGGGAGAAGTTAGGTTATCAAATATGATAAAGGAACGCCCGGATTGGTGTATCTCCAGACAACGTTCATGGGGTGTGCCTATACCTGCTTTCTATTGTAACAATTGCAAAGAATCACTCCTGGACGTGAAGGTTGTGAGCCATGTGCGTGATATGTTTTTGCAACATGGTGCAGATAGCTGGTTTTATAAAGATACGAAGGAGTTCCTGCCGGACGGCACAAAATGTCCGAAGTGCAGTTCTTCTGACTTCGAAAAGGAGAACGACATCTTTGACGTATGGTTCGAATCAGGTTCCAGTCATAATTCTGTCTTGAACAAACGGGAAGCATTAACTTTCCCGGCGGATATATACCTTGAAGGAAGCGACCAGCATCGAGGTTGGTTTCAGCTATCTCTACTTCCTTCAGTTGCGGCATGGGGGTGTGCTCCATTTAAAAACAGTAATAACACACGGTTTTTGTAGTAGACGAACATGGTAAAAAAATGTCTAAATCTCTTGGCAATTTTGTATCGGTTGGTGATGCCCTGAAGGAACTGGGAGGGGATATCGTAAGGCTGTGGACTTCTTCAATGGAATACAGAAACGAGATGAACACTTCTGCCGCTATCATTGCAAAATTATCAGATTCCTACAGGCGTATTAGAAATACATTCAGGTATATTCTTGGTAATCTATTCGACTTTGATCCGGGCAAGGATTCTGTAGAGTACACACAGCTGTTGGAGATTGACCGGTGGGCACTGCACAAGACGGAAGAACTCATAACTGTTATAACATCTGCTTTCGAATCATATCAATTTCACCGTGTTTATCATATTGTTCACAATTTCTGTGCGGTTGAGATGAGCTCCTTCTATCTGGATATTCTGAAGGACAGACTATATACCTTTTCAAAGGATTCTATTGAAAGACGGGCGGCCCAGACCGTTCTTCACAGGATAAATTCTGTGTTAGTAAGGCTCCTTGCTCCTATCCTGGCCTATACCTCGGAAGAGGTGTGGTTGGAGATGACGCATGATGATGGTAGTGCCAATTCTGTACACCTTGTCTGATTGGCCGGTTAATAATGAAAAGTACATAGATAATGAGCTTAACGATAAATGGGAGAAGATTATCAAGATCAGGACGGATGTGGCAAGGGAGTTGGAGGGGATGAGGGCATCAAAGCAAATCGGCAACTCCCTTGAGGCCTCGGTTGACCTTTATACTGACGATGCTGAGATGCTTAATTTCCTAAGAGAGTACGAGAGTGAATTCCCGATGATATTTATAGTCTCAGATGTAAGTGTAAGCGAAGAACCTCTGGATTCTTCGAATAAAGGAGAGATATTTGAAAAGCTGTTTATCAAGGTAAAAGTTTCAGATAGTAACAAATGTGATAGATGCTGGAATTATCGTAAAGAGGTAGGCAAGATAGAAAAGTACCCAACACTGTGTAACCGATGTGCCGAGGTCATTGAAGAAGTTGAGGCGCAGAAATGAGGGTTGTGTTTTTACACATGAAGAAACACGTATATTTTAACGCAGAGTCGCAGCGGATCTGTGATCTACCCTCAGTGTCGTCCTCAGGCGACAGGCAACAGTTTTTATAACACTTTGTGTCCTCTGCGTTAAGGCAAACCATTTTGGGTGGATAGTGGCATACACTGAAAAAGATAATGTTTAATATGGAAATCTTACTCTCTTTCCGGCGAATTCAACATAGCAATCCTCGTAAATATGTTTTCGACCAATAAATTAATATTTAGATTGTAATCAATGAATTTGATGGACTCCAGAATATCATTAATTAT
>CAXGMX010000109.1:0-6998 GCA_964010955.1 uncultured bacterium | reverse complement strand
ACGCCACGTATTAAGCCCTGCTAATAAGAATAAATTTGAGATTATCGTTGTGGGCACTGGTCTTGCCCGGTGCATCGGCATCAGCCACCCTTGCGGAACTGGGATATGCAGTGAAAAACATTCTGTACTCAAGATAGCCCGCGCCGTGCACATAGTATTGCTGCTCAGGGAGGGATAAATGCGGCTAAGAACTATCAGAATGACGGAGACAGCATATGGCGTCTTTTTTATGATACCATTAAAGGTGGTGATTTCAGGTCAAGGGAGGCGAACGTCTACCGCCTGGCACAGATCAGCAATAATATTATTGATCAGTGCGTTGCCCAGGGGGTTCCCTTTGCAAGGGAGTATGGTGGCCAGCTTGCAAATAGAAGTTTTGGTGGCGCTCAAGTATCAAGAACTTTTTATGCCAGGGGGCAAACCGGACAACAACTTTTGCTAGGTGCATACGGAGCATTATCACGTCAAATAGCAGCTGGGAGGATCAGACTTTTTACGAGGAGAGAAATGCTTGACCTCGTGGTAATAGACGGAAAGGCAAGGGGTATTATCGCCAGAAATCTTGTCTCTGGTGAACTGGAAAAACATGCGGCTGATGCTGTAGTGTTGGCAAGCGGAGGTTACGGAAATGTATTCTATCTCTCAACAAATGCCATGGGATCAAATATTTCTGCAGCCTTTGCGTCATACAGAAAAGGTGCTTTCTTTGCGAATCCGTGTTTTATACAGATTCACCCTACCTGTATTCCGGTTCATGGCACATATCAGTCAAAATTGACACTTATGAGTGAAGGTCTTAGAAATGACGGCAGGGTCTGGGTTCCTAAAACTCCAGGAGACAAAAGATTGCCGGGGCAGATTCCGGAACCTGAGAGGGATTATTATCTTGAAGAAAAGTACCCTGGTTTTGGAAATCTAGTGCCCAGAGATGTGGCATCGAGAAATGCCAAGTTACAATGTGATATGGGAAAAGGGGTAGGGGATACGCAGCTTGCGGTGTACCTTGATTTTAAGGATACCATAAAAAGGGACGGTCGCGATGTTATTGCCAGAAAATATGGAAATCTTTTTAAAATGTATGAGAAGATAACGGCGGATAATCCATATGAAACTCCAATGAAGATCTATCCTGCTGTACATTATACAATGGGAGGTCTTTGGGTGGATTATAACCTGATGAGTACTATACCCGGTCTTTTTGTACTGGGAGAGGCAAATTTCTCGGATCATGGGTCAAACCGCCTTGGGGCCAGCGCCTTGATGCAGGGACTTGCCGACGGATACTTTATAATACCCTATACAATAGGCGACTATCTTGCACAGGCTTCTTACAATACAGTAAGAGAAGACCATAGTGCATTTAACGAATCTTCTCTGCAGGTAGAAACGCGTATAAAAAAGCTTCTCTCTATAGAAGGCAAAAGGACAGTAGACGATTTTCACAGGGAACTGGGGCATATTCTCTGGGAGAATTGCGGCATGACGAAAAAAGAAAAGGATCTCATGAAGACAAAAAAGCTTATCGCAGATCTCCGTGCGGAGTTCTGGGAAAATGTCTTAGTGGGAGGGACTGGAAAGGAGTTCAACCAGAGCCTTGAGAAAGCAGGACGGGTAGCAGACTTTCTGGAATGTGGTGAACTCATGGTGATGGATGCACTTGCAAG
Organism: uncultured bacterium; assembly: GCA_964010955.1. Taxonomy (GTDB): domain Bacteria; phylum Planctomycetota; class Brocadiia; order Brocadiales; family Scalinduaceae; genus Scalindua. The sequence goes on along the minus strand of CAXGMX010000109.1, from coordinate 5,334 downwards.
GAGAGAGTCATGTGGCTGCCACTTTAATGAGGATTTTCAGACAGATGAACACGAGGCACTTCGTGATGATGAAAACTTCTGTCATGTTTCTGCCTGGGAATTTCGAGGAAATAGCCATAAACCAAAATTACACAAAGAATCCCTGGAATTTGAAAATGTTGAGTTAACACAAAGGAGCTACAAGTGACAAAGGCCAGAGATAAGAGCGGCATAAACCTTAAATTAAAAGTCTGGCGTCAGAAGAGGCCTGATTTAAAGGGCAGGTTTGAGTCGTATAAGGCAGGGAATATTTCAAGGGATATGTCTTTTCTTGAGATGCTTGATGTTGTCAATGAGGAAATGATTCTTTCAGGTAAAAATCCCATAGCGTTTGATCATGACTGCAGGGAAGGTATCTGCGGTGCATGCGGTACCGTGGTGAACGGCCGTGCTCACGGCCCGGAAAAAGGAACAACGCTCTGCCAGCTGCATATGCGTCATTTTTCGAATGGTGATACGGTGGTAATTGAACCGTGGCGTTCAAGGGCCTTTAAGGTAGTAAAGGACCTTGTTGTCGACAGAAGTGCATTTGATAAAATTATTCAAGCGGGTGGTTATATATCGGTTAATACCGGTGGTGCACCTGATGGAAACGCTATACCTGTTCCTCAGGAGGTAGTTGAGAAAGCTATGGATGCTGCAGAATGCATTGGATGTGGAGCCTGTGTTGCCGCATGCCCCAATGCATCTGCCATGCTTTTCGTAGGTGCAAAGATTTCTCAGTTTACCCTGCTTCCTCAGGGACTTCCAGAGGCAAATAAACGGGCAATTGCAATGATAGGTAAAATGGATGAATTGGGATTCGGAAACTGTGCCAATGAAACAGAGTGTGAAAAAGAGTGTCCCAAGGAGATATCTATTGAAAATATTGCCCGTATGAACCGGGAGTTCTTAAAAGCCGGTCTTTCATAAAGTAATCACAGTCTTTTTGACAGAATATTTATTAAGTGGCAAACATGATTAAGGGCCGGAACATACAGGATATCGCATTACAATACCTCAATGATGGTGTATTTATATTTGATAAGGATAGAAAAATAGTATTGTTCAATCCTGCATGTGAAAAAATTGTGGGTATTACCAAAGAAGAAATCATGAAGAATAATTATAGCTGCCTCGATATATTTAATTGCCATTCCTCAGACGGCTTGTCTCTGACTATATGTCCCGGGCTTGATCTTTTTGAAGAGAAACGTTCTAAGGTTGCACGCGAATATCTTATCAGGACTAAAGACGGGAAGAAAAAGTGGGTAATAACAAATTATTCTATAATTAAGAGTTGGAATAATGAGATTGAATATGTAGTAGGGGTTATGCATGATATAACAGAGGAGAAAAGGTTTAATGAAGAACTTGTAAGGACTAAAACCCTTTCAAACGCTTGGGCAATATAGCAATGAACTGGCACATGAGATTAAGAACCCTTTAAATGCTATTAATATACAGATGTCATTATTGGAAAGAGAAATTGATAAACATGAGTTGAGCTCTACGAAGGAACTTCACGAGGTTGTAAAAGTGGTTAAAGAAGAAATTGAAAGGTTGAATAAATTAACAAAGGATTGCTTAAGTTTCTCAAAATCTGGTGATTTAAAACGTAAGAAGGAAGATATTGTTAAAATACTTAATGAGCTGATTGCCTTGATCAATCCGCATGCAGACTTAAATGGGATTAAAATATATCTAAGGGGTATTGAAAGACTCTCCACAAATTTCAGTAGACAAGGATAAACTCAAGCAGGCGCTGCTGAATATAATAATAAATGCTATAGAAGTAATGACAGGGGGAGGGGATATAAATATAATCATTTCACATGATGATGGTTATTTAAGTATATCTATAAAAGATACAGGGCCCGGAATACCCAGTGAGCAGCATGACAAGATCTTCGACCTTTTTCATTCTACAAAGAGTGGTGGAACAGGTGTAGGCCTGGCTATTACAAAGAATATTATTCAAGCTCATGGAGGCAATATAAGGTTTAAAGAGCTAAACAACGGTGCTGAATTTATAATCGAATTACCTTTGTCTTAAAAAGATCATGGAGAAACCAAGAATATTGTTAGTAGATGACGATAAAAACACAGCCAATGGCTTGAGAAAGATTCTATTGCAGGATGGTTACGATACAAGTTGTACGTATACAGGCAAAGAAGCATTGGATTTAATAGAAGCCGAGCACTTTGATATAGTAATTACAGATATGAAGTTACCTGATATCAGTGGTTTTTCCATTATTGAAAAGGTTAAGAAGAAAAATGTTGATATTGCTGTCGTAATGATAACTGCATTTAGTTCTATACAGACTGCTATTGATGCGATGAAAAAGGGTGCAGATGACTACTTGACCAAGCCAGTAAATATTGAAGAATTAGAATTGATACTTAAAAAGATATGGGAGAGACGGCTCCTGATATTACAGAACAAGGAATTGAAACAGAAATTAAATGACAAATATAATTTCTCAGGAATTATTGGTAATACGCCTGAGATTCAGCTTATTTTCAAGACAATTACAGAGATTGCCCCAACAGCGGCTACTGTGTTGATATATGGTGATACCGGGACAGGAAAGGAGCTTATTGCTAATGCTATCCATTACAGTAGTGACAGAAGGGACAAGCCATTTATAACACTTCATTGTGCTTCTTTATCTGAAGGTGTATTGGAAAGCGAACTCTTTGGGCACGAAAAGGGTGCTTTTACCGGCGCGATAAGTCAGAGACGAGGCAGGTTTGAATTGGCTAATGGAGGCAGTCTCTTTCTTGATGAAGTGGGAGAGATGAATTCGCATGTTCAAATCAAACTTTTAAGAGTGTTGGAAACCGGGAAATTTGAAAGAGTCGGTGGTGAGAAAACTTTTGAATCTGACGTTAGAATTATTGCCGCAACAAATAAAGACCTGGAGAAAGAGATCAAAGAAGGGAGATTCAGGGAAGATTTATACTACAGGTTAAATGTTATTAACCTGAAACTTCCTTCATTAATAGAGCGGAAAGAAGACATCGGGTTGTTGATTGATAATTTTCTTATAAAATATTCTAAAAAGAACAGAAAAAATATCAAAGGCCTTACTCCGCAGAGCGCAAAGTTGTTGAATAATTACGACTGGCCCGGTAATGTCAGAGAACTTGAAAATGCAATCGAAAGAGCTGTTGTAATGGCAAGAAATGAATATATAGAACCAAACGACCTTCCTTCTAACATTAATGTAAATACTAAGAAATCCAGAAAAGAAACCTTTCGTATTCCATCGGGTGCAACCATGAAGGAGATAGAGAAGAAGGTTATCATCGAAACACTTCAAACAACAAATGGTAGTAAATCTAAAGCTGCAAAGATACTTGGTATTTCAACGCGAAAGATTGAATACAAAATCAAGGAATGGTCAAAGGATGAGTGATTGTTTTAATGTATATGAAATTCCAGGTTGTTACAAAGTAGGATCGTATCTGCACAACCGCCCGGCAATGCCGTTCGGACGGGTACCTATTCGGGCAGGTTAGCACCCTGATCCCTAGCTTAATTACTTGATTTTCATTCATAGCCCAGAATGCTTCTTTCTCTCTGGCTTCGATTGAATTACTATTGTTATGCATTTTTCCGGATTGCCCGAATGCGCAAGGCAAAGGGCTGTTCAAGCTGGATTTGTATTTAAGTTTTATTGTTTTAACAGGACACAGTATTACAGGAAATTACGTATATAGTAAAAGTATTATTAATACACTATGAGAAATAATATTGTACATGCAGGTGCACATGAACTCCGGTATGAGATACGTGAAATAGTAACGGTAGGCAATAGGTTGCATGACATGGGGTTGGTTGTTTGCTGGGAGAACATTGGTGACCCTATTCATAAGGGCGAAAAGATACCGTCATGGATCAAGGAGGTGATAAAAGAGGCTGTTGACACAGATTCTTCATTTGCATACTGTCCTACAAAGGGCATGGAGGAAACAAGGGATTTTCTTGCAGGCATTTGTAACAAAAGAGAAAAGGCACAGATAACAAAAGAAGATATCGTGTTCTTTAATGGTATTGGCGATGCGATATCTAACGTTTATAACTATTTGAGGAGTGAGGCAAGGGTGATTGGCCCTTCACCTGCTTATTCTACCCATTCGTCAGCGGAAGCGGCGCATGCCGGTGTAGATCCATTAATGTATAAATTAGATCCGAAAAACAACTGGTATCCCGATCTCAATGACCTTCGCAGTAAAATAATAGACGATCACTCAATATCCGGAATATTAGTTATAAATCCCAACAATCCGACAGGTACAGTATACCCGTTTGAAATAATGAATGGTATTGTGAAGATTGCTGAAGAGTATGATTTGTTTATTGTGTGTGATGAGGTTTATTCAGAAATAACTTACAATGGAAAAGTTTCGACCCCGTTGAGTGATATTGTAAATGATGTATGTGGAATCTCTATGAGAGGGATTTCCAAGGAACTTCCATGGCCGGGAGCAAGATGTGGATGGATAGAGGTATATAATAAAGATAAGGATCCTATATTTGAGAAATATATTGAGACAATAATAAATGCAAAGATGTTGGAAGTCTGTTCTACTACACTTCCACAGAAGGTTATTCCATCTGTGTTGTCTGATCCAAGATACAAGGAATATCATATCAATAGAAACAAGCAATACGAAGTAAGATCTAAATTTGCTTATGATGCACTGAGCGAAATTGACGGCGTGATAGTCAACCAGACCGATGGTGCATTTTACATGACGGTTGCTTTTAAAAATGGCGTTCTAAATGATAAACAGAGGCTCGAGATCAGTGATACTAAAATAAAAGATTATATTGAAGAGATTACTGATGGTGTCGCTCATGATAAAAGATTTGTATATTACCTGCTGGGTGCTACCGGTATATGCGTTGTGCCATTAACCGGGTTTAGTTGCGACCTTTACGGATTCAGGGTGACATTGTTAGAAACAGACACGGAAAAATTTGAGTGGATATTTACGACAATCGCTGAAAATATAAAAGTATACTTAAATTCCTGACCGATTAATTTTGTAATATGATGTTTAGTAAGTTTCACGCCAATTAGCGACCTCTTTCAGGTTATGGGCTATTTAGAAAAACAAATCCATTGACCTACGCATATTCATGTCTGTCTAACGAATGACCTTCCGTCTATATATTGTTTGCGCAAGCATTACGCGCTAATTTTCTGAAAAATGAGCAAGCGCGAATAATTGCGTATTTATCGCTGAAATGAAAAGTTTATAATATTAATTTAAATTAAATCAAAGGGATATAACATATTG
>CAXGMX010000108.1:0-7069 GCA_964010955.1 uncultured bacterium | reverse complement strand
TTGAATACTGACTATTGACTACCGACAAATGAAAATCAACTCCCTCAAAGTAGAACATGAATAGGAGGTTGTGTACGAAATGAAAAAAAAGTTAGAATGAGAAACTATCCATAAATGGAAAAAATGATTGGTAAAACCAGGCTCAATTTAATTCAAGGCGACATAACGCTGCAGGAGACTGGCGCTATAGTCAATGCAGCAAATACCCGCCTGCTGGGAGGGGGAGGTGTGGACGGCGCGATTCACCGCGCAGGAGGGCCAAAGATTCTTGAAGAGTGTAAAAAGATTCGTGCAAAACAGGGAGGATGCCCTACCGGTGAGGCAGTAATAACCACAGCGGGGAATATGGCGACCGGGCATGTAATTCATACCGCAGGCCCTGTATGGCATGGAGGAAACCGCAATGAAGAGCAGCTTCTTCGCAATTCCTATTATAACAGCTTGAACCTGGCGAAAGAAAACGGCATTAAATCAATCTCATTTCCATCCATCAGCACCGGTGTTTACAGGTTTCCGATAGATAAAGCCGCGAAGATTGCCCTCACAACGGTAAAAGAATTTATTCAAGAGCATAATCTTGAGGAGGTCAGATTTGTGCTGTTCAGCGAAAGGGACTTGAAGGTTTATGAAGAAGCATTAAAGGCAGGGATTTAACGCTCCCCGGACAAAAAGCGCCGAGGACAAGGAGGCGCAAAGGAAAACTATAATGTAGGTAAAAGACAAAGAAAAACTGTGGTCAAAAGCAAAAGAGAAGAAAGAAGTACGCAAAGAAAAGAAAGAAGAAAAGAGAAAAGATTTAAAGAATTAAAAATCCCTAAATCCCTCAATTCTTAAACTCCTCAATCATAGGTTTCCTCTTTGCTTTCCCATATTTGGTTTTTTGCCGTGGTTTGCTTTTTTACTGCGCCATTTTAGTTTTCGCCTCTTGTTGGTTTTTGCCATAAGTTTATTATCCTTTCATTTCGTTTATATGTTCTTTATCTGTTTCTGTCTTTTCATTTTTGTTTTCAGCTGTTTCTAATTTATCAGGTTTTTTTCTATCGCATCTTCCACATCGTCTTCCACGCCCTTCACACCCTTTTTGAATTCAACGATACCTTTTCCCATAGATTTCATCACTTCCGGAAGCCTTTTACCAAAGATAAGCAGCGCCACAATAAGGATTATTATCCATTCCATACCGCCCGGCATGCCAAACATTTTTCTATCCTCCGTTACTTAAATTATAATATACTGGACTCTTTAATTTAATAGAGCCTTAATCTTCCTGAGAGTTGTAATCAAATTGTGCATATCTTTCGGTAACTCAGCCGTAAATTCCATGGCCTTATTATAGACCGGATGGGTAAATCCGATCCTATAAGCGTGCAGTGCCTGTCTCTCAATAATTGGATCGCTGATATTATTACACAATTCTGTCAATTTTGCAAGGCTATGTATATCTTTATTTGAAACAGGTTTCGTTAAATCTTCAATACAGCAGGCATCACTATTGCCGTATTCTGAATCGGCGATGACGGGATGGCCTATAGTCTTCATGTGAACTCTTATCTGGTGTGTCCTTCCGGTTTCCAGGATAACCCTGACTAATGTATAACCCGGAAAGCGTTCTATTACTTCAAAAATAGAGACAGCGTTTTTACCGGTATCATGACGAATGGCCATTTTCTTCCTATCCCTTTTGTCCTTTCCAATCGGCAAATCAATCTTATCAGAGTCCAGTTCTGTTTCACCCTTAACCACAGCAAGATACTCTTTCTTTATCTCCCTCTCTTCAAATTGCAATGCCAGGTGTTTATGTACTTTTTCGTCCTTTACTACCAGGATAACTCCACTTGTATCCCGATCCAGCCTGTGAACTATTCCCGGCCTTAAAGGGCCATTTAATACAGAAAGGTTGTTACAGTGAAAAGCCAGGGCGTTTACCAATGTCCCACTGGCATGCCCGCGTGCGGGATGTACTACCATGTCCGGAGATTTATTCAGAACCATTAAATATTCGTCTTCATATATAACATCAAGCGGGATGTTTTCCGGAGTAATGTGATCGTCGGATCTGGTTGGCAGTTGGATTGAGATAGCATCGTTTAATTTTATTTCATAATTACTTTTTACAGCACTGTTATTTACCTTAACCGCCTCTTCCTTTATCAACCTCTGTATGCTGCTGCGGGAATAATCCTGTAACCGCGAAACAAGGTACTTGTCAATTCTCTTTGAAGAATAATTCTTTTTAATTACTAACTGAATTTGACCTGATTCTTCAAATTCCAGTGCAGCCATTTTGCTTAAATTCATTGTATTTTATTCAATATCTTCCAGGCGGTATTGAGCCATTTTTGCACAACTACTCTCAGGGAATGAACCTATTACATCTTTGTATGCAGCCTCGGCGGAAAGAAATTCTCCTAATTTCTCATAGCATCTTCCGGCATCCAGCTTAACCTGTGCTTTAAGGTATGTGGACTCCGGGGCCCTTGCAATCTCTTCAAATAGTTCGATAGCTTCTTTTAACTCTCCTTTTTCCTCAAGAGCGTAACCTAAAGAGTGTTTTATGATGGGAGCCAAAGGGTGTTTGCCAAAACGTGCCAGGAACTCCCTGTACGTGATAATTGCCTCATCGAGTTTTGCTGCCTTATATTGAGCATTGCCCAGTTCTAAAAGCAGCCAGGGAGTAGCACCTGTCGTTGATAGTTTATTCTTTAGAAACGTATACTCATTAATGGCGCCTTCGATTGCTTCCGTCTTTTCCTGAGGCCCCTCATTCTGAGCAACTGCTAATTCGTAGTTAATCTGGTAAACCCGGCTCCAGACTTCGTTAAAATCATTAGCTCCCTTCTGCCGGTACAAATATGAGGGTACGCCGGCTGCGACAGCGACGGCAAAGCAAATGGCTATCCATAACTTATTATCTGCAAAAAACTTTAAAAATTACGTATTCTCTGTTTTGTAGCTTCCATAGGATTTTGTATTTTATTATGTAACGCAAACTTGTGTCAAGGACTAAACCCTGATATTTACGAAAACGTTATAAAAAATAAGTTATAAATACGCCCGAGAGGATTCGAACCTCTGACCTACGATTTAGGAAACCGTCGCTCTATCCATCTGAGCTACGGGCGCTTTTTCAACTGTTCAAGTCAAATTGAAAAAGGCCGGCAATCAATATAATGCCGGCCTCAATATCGAACACCCTGAATTATTACTTCAATATTGAATTAGAGAGAAGACATCATATTTGCTTAACATCTCTTTTCCATTCAGGAAACCCAGTTCGATTAAGAAAGCACATCCCGTAATCTTACCGCCAAGCGATTCTACTAATTTACAACTGGCGGCCATGGTTCCACCGGTTGCTAAAAGATCGTCCAGCATCAAAACATTATCACCGGCTTTTACTGCGTCTTTGTGTATCTCAAGTGTATCAGTACCATATTCCAGATCATATGTCATACTTGCTGTTTCATAGGGAAGCTTTCCCGGTTTTCTGACCGGTACAAATCCTGCATTTAAGTTTATGGCGACTGCAGGGCCAAAAAGGAATCCCCTCGCCTCTGCACCCACGATTACATCGATTTTCCGGTTCGCGTAGTGATCAGAGAACTTGTCAACAATTTCCTTCAAACTCGAAGGATTTTGTAATAGTGGAGTTATATCTTTAAAAACAATTCCCTCTTTGGGGAAATCGGGAATATCACGAACCAGCTCTTTAAGCAATCTTTATTCTTCCTTTCTAATATTTTCCCATCATGTGTTCAACCGGAGAAGCGTTGCTTCTGTCTGTCAGCATATTACTTCAGGAAGGAGATCTCATTATCCGGTATATTTTCCTGCCCCGGACGTTAAGAGAGAGATATGCCGGTTAATCTTCTTTTAAGTATGATCAGAGTGATGACACAGCATAATGGGCCACCCCTCCGGTCATTTATTAATTTTCCTCTTCTGCTACATCAACTTTTTCTTCAATAGCGTCTTCAGGAGCTTCTATATCAGCTTGTTCTTCTTGTGGTTGGGTTTCCTGTCCTGACTCATTTCCAATACCTTTAAGGCTAAGGCCTATCTTTCTCGCCTCCGGTTCTATCTTTACAATCTTTACATCCAGTTCCTGTCCGATGGAGAGAACTTTTTCAATGTTTTTAATCTTTTCACTGGATATCTCTGAAATATGCAATAATCCTTCCAGGCCGTTACCCATGTCTATGAATGCACCAAAATCAGTCATCTTGGTAACCTTGCCTTTTACAGTATCTCCGACAGAATATTTTTCCGGTATCTCTTTTTTCCATGGATCTTCTGTAAGTTGTTTAATACCTAATGATACCCTTTTCTTCTCCTTATCAACTGACAGTATTTCAACTTCTATCTTTTCACCTTTCTTGATTATTTCCGAAGGGTGTGTAACTTTCTTTGACCATGACATGTCTGATATATGAAGAAGGCCGTCTATGCCTTCATCGATTTCTATAAAGGCCCCGTAATTCGTCAAATTCCTGACTCGTCCCTTTATCTTGTGTCCGGGCTGGTATTTTTCTTCTATATTTGTCCATGGATTTTGCTCAACTTGTTTGATACTCAAAGAAATTTCTTCTTTTTCCTTGTTTATATTTAATACTATGGCCTCAACAGAGTCTCCGATGGCAACCACTTCTGAAGGATGATTTATACGTCTTGTCCACGACATTTCAGAAATATGTACCAACCCTTCGATACCGGTTTCCAGTTTGACAAATGCGCCATACGACATAATGTTCACTACCTGCCCTTTAATCTTTGAACTAATCGGATATCTTTCCTCTACGTTTGCCCATGGGTTTTCTGTCTTCTGTTTTAATCCAAGAGAAACCTTGTCCTTTACTTCATCAATGTCGAGTATCTTTACTTCCGTCTCATCACCGATCGCCAGCATTTCCGAAGGATGACTAATCCTCCCCCAGCTCATATCTGTAATGTGAAGCAGCCCGTCTATACCTCCAAGATCAATAAACGCACCAAAGTCTGCAATGTTTTTAACTACGCCATTCACAACCTGCCCAGCCTCAACACTATTCAGGAATTCACGTTTTAGCTTATTTCGTTCTTCTTCTATAAGCTTTCTTCTTGATACTATAATATTCTGTTGTAACTCATCGATTTTTAATATCTTGCACGTTACTTCACTGCCAATATACTCGGCAATCTCACCGGGAGGCTTAACATCGATTTGTGATGCCGGTAAAAAGATTGGAATACCCACATCAACCAGCAATCCGCCTTTTATTTTTCTTACCACCCTGCCTGTTACTATGTCTCCTTCTTTGTACTTATCAACTATTTTTTCCCAACCACGAATACGATCTGCCTTACGTTTTGAAATCTGGATTAAACCTGTGTCATCTTCAAATGACTCCAGCATTACCTCTATCTCAGTTCCAACTTCAACTTCTTCAGCACTGTCAAATTCAGAGAGCGGAATTGTTCCTTCTGATTTATATCCCGTGTCTAATATTACATTATTACCTATAACACCCAGTATCCTGCCTCTTAAAATCGTTCCTAAATCGAACTTTTTAACAGAAGTGTCGAAGACTGCCTCAATCTTTTCAAGGCTGTCACCTCCTATTATTTCCTCAAGTTCCCTCTCTATTTCTTCCTGACTAATTTTGTATTCTTCTAAAATAATTTTATTGACCATTAAAAAAGTTCTCCGAAAAATAAAGTTAATGTACTGCTAAATAAGTTAAAAATATAAATTTTTCTGCTGCAATCTGTTTACTGCTCTTTCCCAATCTCTTTAATCAAGATGTCAACTACTCCCTCTGCATTCAGGTTCGTTGTATCGAGGTAAAAGGCGTCAGGTACTCTTTTAAGAGGGGCGAACTGCCTTGTCGAATCTCTGTGATCCCTCTGGCTAAGGTCCTCTACTACATTATTTATGTCGCTTTTATCATTATAAGTCTCCAGTTCAGAATGACGCCTCTTCGCTCTTTCCCTGATGTCTGCATCCATGTAAATCTTTTTATCTGCATCCGGGAAGACAACCGTACACATATCTCTACCTTCGGCAACAATGTCTTTTCCCCTTGCAAAGTCTCTCTGGAGTTTAACCATTTTCTTTCGGACAAACTCCAGGCTGGATACATGATGTATATTTTCGGTTATAGACGGCTGCCTTATCTCTCCTGTTACATTAACACCATCTACAAATACCTCTGAGCCATTTGCCGAACAGTCTATCCTGATACCGGTCTCATTCAGCAGCTTAAGGAGCCCTTCCTTATCACTGAAATCAATGCCCGCACTGTGGGCTTTCCATGTAAAAGCCCTGTACATGGCACCACTATCAAGATAAGTAAATCCAAGGCGCTCAGCCAATCTTTTTGCTACTGTACTTTTTCCGGACCCGGCTGGCCCATCGATCGCTATGATCAATAGGTATCTCCGATACTACTAATAAACTTTTAGAAGAAGCGAAACTTACTTATATAACAAAGCATATTTGTTAATGCAAGATATTTTTATATTGTTATTATTACACTACTTAGCTAATGGTTTTCTCTCTATTTTCTCAAATTTTCCTTCAAATGCAAGCGCTACGCTCCCGGACTTTATCATTACAGATGCCTCGTGGTTTTTTCTCAATGCGCTGTAAGTCCAGTTTGTACTTCCAATGATTGTTATATACATATCTATAATCAGCACCTTGTTATGAGTTACTCTGTTTTCGTTATCATAAAAGACAGGTACACCATTTTCTGAAAGCAGTTCATATGCATATTCGCTCTTTTTCTCTATTACGTTGCGTTCTTTGCCTTTTTCCCAGAATTTGACATTCTGGTCAAAAATTACCTTAACCTTCACGCCTCTCTTATGAGCATTTATGAGGTCAAGAACCAATTGGTATTCGGCACCTCCCGTATGCTTTGGATCCAGTTTTGCCATGAACATAACACATAGTATAGACTTTTTGGCATCGGCCAATGCCTTATGGACCGCCGGATAATATTCTGCATCAACGAGAGGGATAACGTCATCTGCCGGTAGAGAATAAACAGGCTTCATCTCACACAACAAGCCTGAAACAGTAATGAGG
>CAXGMX010000107.1:0-7087 GCA_964010955.1 uncultured bacterium | reverse complement strand
CTGCTTGAAGAGGTGACAAATCTGTTGAGTTTCCGGCGCTGTAAAGTGTTAGCTTTGATAAAGGTTACCTGGCAATCCCATCAGAAGTTATTGAGACTGCGATGAAGGATCATCAGAGATATTTTCCTGTTAAGGACAAGGACGGCAGATTGTTGCCTGAATTTATTGTAATTACAGACAGGGATTCCGGTGATGGCGAAATTATCAGAAAAGGGAATGAACGTGTTCTGCGGGCAAGAACTTGCTGATGCAAATTTTTTCTGGGATGAGGATAAGAAAATATCCCTTCATGAAAGGGTTAAGGATTTGGAAAGCCTTGTTTTTCATGAAGATATAGGAAGCTATTTAAATAGAGAAGAAAGAATTGGTGAAATGGCGCATTTTATAGCAGAAATGTTGAATTTCTCTCCTGACAAGCTGGAATTGGTTAAACTTGCATCCAGCTTGTGCAAAAACTGACCTTTTTAACTGAAATGGTTGGAGAATTTCCAAAATTGCAGGGAATAATGGGACGTGAATACGCCTTGGCACAAGGTGAGGACGAAGAGGTTGCAAGGTCGATAGCGGAACATTATTTACCGAGGTATGCTGATGATGTGCTGCCGGAGACGGAGATAGGGCACTGTGCTAAGCCTGGCAGATAAGTTTGATATAATTGCAAGTTGTTTCTCGGCAGGTTTAATTCCTACCGGTTCTCAAGACCCTTACGCGCTCAGGAGGCAAGCACAGGGGATTATACGTATCCTGGAGACTAAAGAACTTGATGTCTCTTTAAAGAAGATGTTTGAGAAATCATTATCGAGCTTGACAGACATTAGTCCTGAAAGTGGTAAGGTTTATGGACAGATAATGGATTTCTTTAAGGATAGGGTATATAACATTTATCTTGAAAGGGGTTATCGTTACGATATCGTAGAATCAGTAATGAAGTCCGGTTTTGACAATATATCGGATTTTGTTTGTAGATTGGAAGTCGTAACCAGGATTTCCGGTACCACAATCTGGCAAAATCTTGTGGAGGTCGTAGAGAGGACATTTAATATAGGTAAAAATTGTACAATCCATGGTGAGGTTAATGAAGAATTATTAAAAGAAGAGGAGGAACGTGCATTATGGGCTGTCTATAAGAAAGAAAATGAAAGATTACTTCAAAACGTTCCGCAGGGAAAGTATGAGGAGCTGTCGATAGCATATAATGATGCATTTGCAAAGCCGGTTCATGATTTCTTTGATAAGGTTTTCGTCAATGTAGAGGATGAAAATATAAAGAATAACAGGCTCTTATTAGTTAAAAAGGTTAACGAAATATATGTCGAAAACATTGCAAACCTCGCATTTATCGTCGAACATGATAGATGAAGCGCTCATCGAATCATTCTTGAATTATCTAATCGTTGAATGTGGCCTTTCCGATAATACCATAAAGGGGTACAAGGGCGACCTGCGTAATTTTTCAAATTATTTGCAGGACGAAGGAATTAAGCAGTTTCAGGACTTACGTGCAAAAATGATAGTAAATTTTATAGAAAAGGAGAAACAGAGAGGACTTTCGGAGAATTCAATCTCAAGAAGTCTCGTTACCATAAAGATGTTATATAAGTACATGATTATGGAAGGAAAGATTTCTGTAAATCCTATGTCATCAGTTAATACGCTCAAGCTCCGGAAACACCTGCCAGAAGTGCTCCATTATAAAGCTGTTGAGGAAATATTACAGGCGCCGGACTGTAATGATAAGCTCGGGATACGTGATAAGGCGATATTAGAGCTTATGTATGCGACAGGGGCGAGAGTTTCCGAGGTCGCGTCAATTAAGGTCAGTTGGATAAACTTTGATTATGGCTACATCAGATGCCAGGGAAAGGGTTCCAAGCAACGCATTGTACCCATGGGTGCTGAGGCATCGAAATCTATTAGAAGATACCTGCAGGAGGTACGGCCTTTTCTTGTGAAGATAGAAGGCGATGAGCCTTTACTGTTCTTGTCCAGGACAGGTAAGAAGTTGAGACGTGAAAATATCTGGAGTATAGTGAAAAAGTATGCCATTAAGGCAGGGATTCGATCAAATATCTCTCCCCACACATTAAGACATTCATTTGCGACACATCTGCTGGAAGGGGGGGCGGATCTGCGTTCAGTTCAGGAGATGCTTGGGCACTCTAACATTTCTACCACGCAGATTTATACACACATAGACAGAAAATACCTTAAATCCATACACCAGAAATTTCATCCAAGGGCGTAAAAACTTCTATTGGTGCCTAAGTCCTTATTTCTCCTCAATAATATCTGTCACCTGTTTCTTTCTTTGTTCCATTATCAGTTCTGTATTACCTTCCAGGTTCAATCTGAGTAACGGTTCAGTATTAGACTTTCTTACATTAAACCACCAATCCTTATATACAACAGTAATGCCGTCCAGATAATCAATCTTACCGTCTTTAAAGTGTTTAGCAATCTGTTCAATCTTTTTATCCTTGTCTGCAACCTTAAAATTGATTTCACCGGTTGAAGAGTATCTCTTAAGCGGTGCGATCAGATTGGACATTGGAACATTTCTGCTGCTGAGAACATTTAGTATTTCTATCAGGGCAATTATTCCTGAGTCGGCAAACCAATTTTCTCTGAAATAGTAGTGTCCGGAGAGCTCACCGCCGAAAATAGCATTCTTTTCTCTCATGGTAGCCTTAATGTGAGAATGCCCAACTCTTTCCCGGTAAGGAATGCCGCCTGCTTTCTTGATTTCTTCTGGCAGTATCCGGCTGGATCTTAGATCATATATAACAGTAGCTCCCTTCTCCTTTTGCAAAAGTTCTTTTGCTATTATGGCAGTAATTATGTCACACCCTATTTCCTGTCCATTTTCATCCACAAAGACACACCTATCAGCGTCGCCATCAAACGCTACTCCAAAATTACTTCTAGTCTTGCGTACCTTATTTTGTAAATCCCGTAAGTTCTTGCTTTCTAAGGGATTTGGCTCGTGATTTGGGAAGGTACCATCTGGTTTGAAGAATAATGGAACGATCTTACACGGCAGGCCATTAAAGACAATTGGAATCATCTTTCCCGCCATTCCGTTTCCGGCATCAATAACGATCTTTAACGGCCTGATATTATTGGCGAAATTAAGAATATATTTTTTGTAATCATTAAGTATGTCTTTTTCTATAATCTTTCCAAATTGTTCAGAAGCTGGTAATCTGGTCTGACGTGCCAATTCTGATATTGTTGATAAACCCGTGTCAAAGCTGATCGGCATAGCTTTTTCATGGCATAGTTTGAATCCATTGTACTTTGACGGATTATGTGACGCCGTAACCATAATACCTGCGTCGTAGTTATAATGTCCCACAGCAAAATAGGTGGTATCTGTGGACACTTCTCCTATATCAATGACATTAACACCGGATTTTATTATGCCTTTCATTAATGACCTGGCTAACGATTCAGAGGAAAGTCTGATGTCTCTTGCTACTACTATATTTTTAACATCTGCTTTTATACCTTTTAAGAATTGTACCGTTGCTATCCCTATCTTCTCAGCGGTATGTTCGTTTAATTGTTCTGGATATTCACCTCTTATGTCATAACTTTTAAATATCTTGAGATTGATTGTTTTGTCTTGGTTAGGAGACAGTTGTACAACCTTCCTTGCGTTACCGGTCTCCTGGTTTGTTTTCTCTGTATCTTCTTCTACTGATGTTGATGATGCATTAACAGCTTCTGTTCTATAATGACAGACAGGACACTTCGGGTAATGTACCCTCTGTCTGCCTTTACAAATGGATATGCTGATCTCGTAACCGTCGCCAGGACATTGGCGCTTTGGATTCACTATATTTTTTGACATAGGATAAACAGAATTATAAGTCAGAAATCTTATTATTTAGTATTAATGGTAAAGCAACTATTTGAATATGTAAAGTAAAAACAAAAATCAAGAATATTTTTGCACGTAAAAAAGGTTTTCCACAATAAGCAGAATTTAAATGTGTCAATAGAATAAATTGTATAGAAGAAAGCAGATGTTTTATTAGACACATTATTATTGCTTTTTACTTAAAAACGTTCAAGCGTTTTTAGTCAAGACTGCAAGTATTCCTACTCTATGGCTAGATTCTTGATTAGTGCATCATTTTGAGAATTTAACAAATCGTCAGGACAGAAAGAAATAGTCTTTTGAAAATCCACAAGTTATCCACAAGTTATCCACAACATGAAAGTATGTAAAGCTAAAGATTAGACAAATCTCAGGTAATAGCCCTGCCTGTGTAATAGCATGTCAAATAAGAACTTGTGATCATGGTGGTGATGGAGAGATGCATTAATTGTAAAAAAAGTATTTCTAATGTGAAAGGTATTTCAGAAAATATATTTTTATAAAATATTTTAAAATATACTTTTCTCATGTCTTGAAGTTCAATCTTATTGCTATCAAAAGTCTTATGAATTTTGAAATTATATGCCAAAAAAAATAAAAGAAATTATTGCCTTTTTAATTTGACAGTAATATTTATTTTGCTAATATTCCATCTTAAAAGAACACCAAAAAGCTTCAAGAATCGAATATTAATTTATAGTTTTTATTTAAAAACATTAAGCAGTTTTTATTCGAAATTTGTTCTTATCTGTTTTTTCTCTCCTTACATGAGCCGTTCTACAACAAAAGAATTTCCTAATCTCTGGAATAATATTCTTTCTGAAATTGAGACAAAGATTGGCACGCGACAATATAATTTATGGTTTAAAAACTCCCGCCTGATTTCCTTCGACAATGAATCTTTAAGAATAGGTGTGCCGAACCAATTTGTCCAGACGAAGATTCGTGACAGTTTTGAGCCACTGATAAAAGATTCTATAAAAAACAAAACTGGAATAAATCCTTCAATAAATCTTCTTGTTGAAAACAATGAAAATGCTCAAATCAGCCAACAAAAAATGGCTGAAGTTATAAATTAGAAAACCATTGGATAAAAAAGTGGTTTTATAAGCAAAGAAAGTTATTGTTAGAAAATTATGTTGTTGGTTGTTGTAATCGGTTGGCTTATGCCGCAGCTCTTGAGATTTCAAAACCCGGGCCAGTGGCATTTAATACACTTTTTGTGCATGGTTCCATTGGGGTGGGTAAAACGCACCTCCTCCAGGGTATCTGGAATCGATTGAAAGCTGAATCAAATGCCATAAGCGCCGTTTACATGCCTGCTGAGAACTGGACAAATGAGTTTGTTTATTCTCTAAAAGGCGGCAGACTTGAATCATTCAGGAAAAAGTATCGGGGTGTTGATATATTTCTTGTAGATGATGTTCATTTTCTTGCTAACAAGAATGGGGTTCAGGAAGAATTTCTTCATACTTTCAATACGTTGCACAGTTTATCTAAAAGAATAGTATTTGCTAGCGACGCACATCCCAGATTGATGAATCAGCTTAAGGAGAGTCTTGTCAGCAGGTTTATGTCAGGAATGATTGCAAAGATTGAACAACCGGGGTTTAACACCGCACTGCAGATTTTGCGGACCAAGGTTGCGAGTACACGAAAAAAAATCCCTGATAACGTTCTGGAATATATTTCTGAAAAGTTTAATGACAGCGTAAGATCAATGGAAAGCGCAATAACTACGGTACAGGCTTATGCAAACATAAATAAGGTAAAGATCGACTTGCAATTGGCTTCTGACGCCCTGAGTGAGCTGCACATTAACAGAAAGAGTGTGATGCTAAAGGATATAGAGGACGTTGTAATCAAGCATTATAATGTGTCTCGCAATGACATTCATTCCGGGAACAAATCAAAGAATGTTGCTCTTGCCCGTCAAATTTGCATGTATCTTACAAAAGAACTTACTGAGTCATCATATCAGGAAATTGGGAGGTATTTTGCGAACAAGCGGCATACAACAGTTATTTTTGCTATAAATAAGATAAAAGAAAAGATGAAGAGTAGTGATGAGTTCAGATCTTACACAGAAAACCTGGCAAAAATAATAAAGAAACAATAATACAATCCTTACCTTTAGTTTTATATATTCATGGGGTTTAGCCTGGAGATTTGATTAATAGATATAATATAGAGCAATTACAAGACTGCCTCAAAGGAGATTCTTTGTGACTAGAGGAAAAATAGAAGGAAAATGGAATAAAGAGATGAAAAAGAGAAATTTTATTAGATGGTATAGAAATGCTAATCATGATGAGATTGAAAAGGTAAATGGGGAAGGAAAAAGAATATTGGAGAGGTTATTAATAGAATATACAGATGAGATAGAGATGATAAATAAGTTAAAGTACCAAATAAACCTCTATCCAAGTCAAATATGAGAATACAAGAATTTAACATTCACTTTTCACTCTTGTTTAAAACAACAGATATTACTTGAATTAAACACACCTAGCAGAAATAATGGCATTAACTTAGAAATATGTTACAAGTAAAGATGCCAGTACTTTCTTTCCACAATGTCTCGCCAATTTATAGGTTGACAATAAATTTGCGTAACAGTACCATCACAAAGTTGTACAATTCTTTGCAATAGATGATACTGAAATGACCATCAATAAAGCGGTAACTGTCAAGATTAACGGCTTTTAGAGGGAAAGTATTATGAATAATGAAAAAACTATATTGTGCATAGGTGCAGGTTATGTTGGCGGACCGACGATGACGATGATTGCCTTGAAAAATCCTGGGTATAAGGTGATAGTTGTTGATACTAATAGCGAGCGAATAAGGGCTTGGAATTCTGAGAATCTTCCTATATACGAACCAGGGCTGTTGGAAATTGTGCACAGGGTACGTGATAAAAATCTATTCTTTAGTACAGACATAGAAAATGGTATCAAAGAAGCCCATATAATCTTTGTGAGTGTTAATACTCCTACAAAAACGTATGGCCATGGAACTGGTTATGCCGCAGATTTGCAATATTGGGAAAAGACAGCCCGTCAAATATTGGAACTATCTGATTCAAGTAAGATTGTTGTGGAAAAAGACACCTTGCCGGTTAGAACAGCAGAAGCCATGGAACGAATACTTAATTCGAATGAGAGTGATATTTCCTTTGTAAATATTATCCATACGTGGCGT
>CAXGMX010000106.1:0-7152 GCA_964010955.1 uncultured bacterium | reverse complement strand
GAATGATAGCAGGCTAGACTTCTCTAGATACAAGAGGTAGCCCTAGCGTTACCTTTTGTTGCAACGCATATTGATGCGAGTTTTTTACAAGGGCTGTGTGTTTAGAGGAAGGATATAATATTGTAGCAGCCCACACTCAGAAACCGATGCCCCCTGCCCAAGAATCACTGTAGTCAAATTGTAGTCAAAACGTAGTCAACTCCACCGTAATCAGCAGGACTCCACAGGAATCACCAGAATCAAATTAAAATTACAACTCGTTTGTTATAAAGTGATAGCGACATAACAGACACTTAATCAGACAGTTGTGATTAATTAGAAAAAATGGTTCTTTTGATTTATTGTCAAGTATGATTTTTTAAGTTGATTGCCTATAGCTAGCGCCTGCGTCCAATTTTTTATTTTGATAATTACCTGTTAATAGATTAGGATACAAGCCTTAAATGCATAAATCAGATTATATACAACGAACAGCAGTTCAAGTAAAATCTGGCATTTAAGAGCATAATTTCAATAGCTTATAGAATATGGGTTTATAAATGTCTAAGTTTTATCCAATATATTTAGATGTTAAAGATAAGAAATGCATTATTGTCGGAGGTGGGAAAGTGGCATACCGGAAGGTATGCAGCTTGAAAGAGGCGGGCGCTGAAGTAGTTGTGGTCAGTCCTGAAACCTGCCCTGAAATTGCGAATGAGGAAGGACTTACTTTAGTAAAGAAAGATTATGATGAGAGCATTCTAGATGGTGCCTTACTTGTTATTGCTGCAACGGATAACGACGCAGTTAACAAAAAGGCCGCGTTGGATGCAAGAAAAAGGAACATAATTGTAAACGTGGTTGACCGCCCGGAACTTTGTTCCTTTATTGTTCCTTCAACAATAAATAGAGGAGACCTTTGTATAAGTATTTCAACCGGAGGCGCAAGTCCTGCTGTTGCTAAAAGTGTTAGAGAGGAATTAGAGGTTGTCTTTGGTTCAGAATATGAAGAGTACCTGAATTTGCTGACTAAAATGCGCAGTATTGCAATGTCGGATATCAAGGACAGTGCTAAACGCAGAAAGGTACTCCAGCGCCTGGCAGAAAAAGATATTCTGGAGATTGTGAAGAATAAAGGCGTCACGGAGGCAGAGGCAAGAATAAGGGAGACTATGTTTGAGTAAGGTTGAATTACCTCTCCAGGGCTTTTTCTGCTTGAAACATTTCTCCTTCAGTGATAACATGAAACCCAACTAATTTCATAATTTTTTTTAACAAAACATACTATTTATTATAGTCTTAAGGAGTAATTTATGTCTGAAAATACGGATGCCGGAAAAATTGACTTAAATGAATTGAAATCCGGTGGATTTATAAAACAGAACCAGAAAGACCTTTTTACGGTTCGTTTAAGGGTGCCGGGAGGCAGGCTTGACGTCGATAAGATGGCCAAGATTGCGGCAGTCGCTAAAAAATATAGCAAAATGGGTTATTGCCACCTTAGTTTCAGACAATCAGTTGAAATTATTGGTGTACACATAGATGATTTTGATGCAGCGGTAAAAGAATTGGCAGAGTTCGGGCAACCAATAGCGTCCTGTGGTCCCAGAATCCGTGTTCCGACAGCTTGTGGCGGCAATGAATATAATCCTAATGGGATTATGGATGCCCAGAAAAAGGCGCTGGAAGTAGACAAAGAGCTTTTTGGTACAACCTGTCATCATAAATTTAAGATTTCATTTTCTGCCTGTCCAATAGACTGCGCCAGGACAAGGGGAATGGATCTAGGGTTTCAAGGCGTTGTAGATCCACATTGGGAGGACGACCCGTGTACCGGTTGTACTCTGTGTGAAAAGGCGTGTCTTGAAGGGGCTATAGTTGCGGCAGAAGATGGGAAGCCTATTTTTTACAGGGAAAAATGTGTGTATTGTGGAGATTGTATAAAGGCATGCCCTACTGATGCGTGGACCCCAAAGCGAAAAGGCTGGGCTGTCCGCGCAGGTGGAAAACATGGAAGGCATCCAAGGACGGCAGATAATATTATGCTGTTTCTGCCGGATGAAAAGGTGCTGGACTTTATTAGCAAGACCGTCGAATGGTATAATGCAAATGGTACGAGAGGGGAGAGGATCGGGACAACTTTTGACCGTGTCGGAGTG
Organism: uncultured bacterium; assembly: GCA_964010955.1. Taxonomy (GTDB): domain Bacteria; phylum Planctomycetota; class Brocadiia; order Brocadiales; family Scalinduaceae; genus Scalindua. The sequence goes on along the minus strand of CAXGMX010000106.1, from coordinate 5,014 downwards.
GAAAAATACAAAGAAGAGGTTGCGCGTCCTTTTATTAAAGGTTAAATGGAAGAAAAAAAATTAGTTCTTTTTCTGCATAGTGGTGCTTATGATAAATTATATCAGGCAGTGATGCTGGCTGTTACAGCGGCATCTATGGGGAATAAAGTTTATATTTTTTTATTCTTCTGGGCTTTAAAGAAATTTGCAAATGATAAGATAGATGTTATTGAGTCTCCTGCCGGGATTTCGGACGAAGACAGACGGATATTGGAAGCTGTACCACAGGGGCAATCAAATATGCTGAAGGAATTATTAAATGAAGTAAGCAAGATGGGGAATCTGGAGATCTATGCATGCAGCGGTGCTGTAAAGTTAATGGAGCTGGATGAAGAACTGGTGAAAAGTAAGGTCGATGATATTATAGGCTTGCCCCACAATGTTGAAGATGGCTGAAGGCGCTGAAACTCAGTTATTTATTTAAGAATAATCATTGGCAGTAAATTAGTTTAAAGAAAATTGTGATTCACATTAATCAGCATTTAGTTAACAGGATGTTAAAAGAGGCGAAGACTGCCTACCCTCATGAATGCTGTGGTTTGCTTGTAGGTGATAGTAATGATTCCGGGAAAGTCGTACGTGAGGTTTATCCGGTTGAAAATAAAAATAAGGTAAGGGCTGCCGACCGGTATGAAATAGACCCGAAAGAGTTTGACAGGATAGAACAGGCAGCAACAAAAAAAGGGTGGAATATAACAGGTATTTATCATTCGCACCCTGACCATCCGGCGGAACCTTCAGCATTTGATAAAGAATGTGCAAATGTATGGACAGAGTATTCGTACATAATCATCTCCGTTAAAGATGGTGTTGATGATGACCTGAGATGTTGGCGTTTTGATGCCAAAAAGCAGAATGTTGAGGAAGAAGAAGTAAAAATAAATAGACGCAACTTTATAATAGGCCTGTTTATTATAGGGTTCAGCTTTAGTGTCTATCTTATCATTCCGGTGATATTTTCCCTTCATATATCCATGAAAGCAAAGACAGGTTATGCAACTATAAGCTATATACTTAGTTGGGTGGTTTTGGGTATAGGTATTTGTTTTGCAGGTAAGGAAGGTTATGAGTTTTTTAAGGAAAAATTTTTAAAAGGTTTTCTTAGAAAGATAATAGGCAAAAAGAAAGATGAGTGAAAATACGGCAGACGAGAAAATTGATTTAAGAGGTGTCCTTTGCCCTATTAATTTTGTAAAGACAAAATTAAAACTGGAGATGATGGAGAATGGACAGGTTTTAGAAGTGACCCTCGATGATGGAGAACCGATGAGAAGTGTTCCCAGGAGTATTAAAGAGGAAGGGCATAAAGTTATAAAGGTTGAACAGTTTGATGATGGGTACAAAATATTGATAAAAAAAGACTGACAGTTAACTTAAAACCGTTAGTTTCCTGTACGGCATAATAAATACTTCACCTGATTCATTTTTTTGATTTTAAGAGAGAAAGGCGCTTAAGTTTAAGCGCCTTTTTTTATGCCTTGATTTATATAATAATTAAGAATAGAATTTACAGCAAGGCTTTGTAGTGACTTGTTTTAAATTGTAAATTAAAAAATCATGTTCAACATGAGTAATAACGATTTGTTTCTCAGGAATGGTTCTAAAAATTGCAATAATTGGAGGGGGGCCTGCAGGCAGTTTTTTTGCGTATTTTGCATCACGGTATGCGGCAGAAATGGGCATTGATGTGTCCATAAAAGTATTTGACAGAAAGAGTTTCTGTCAGAGGGGTCCGCGCGGTTGTAATATGTGCGCCGGCGTAATTTCCGAAAATTTATTCAATAAACTGGAAGAAGAAGGAATAAACATTGCACAATATTGTGTACAGAGAAAAATAGAATGTTACTGTTTCCAGACCCAGGATGACGGCGTGCTTCTCCACCACCCTGTTCCAGGACACACGCCAAGGATTGTTACTGTGTTTCGTGGAAATGGTCCCGTACAATCTCCTCATGAAGGCAATGTCAGTTTTGATGATTTTCTCTTAAATCATGTAAAAGAAAGAGGGGTAGAGATAATCTTTGAGATTGTTAAAGAGTTAAAGCTTCCTGCTCAAAAAGGAGGAACAGTAAAAATAATTTACGGTGATGGAGATTCAAGAAATGAATTTGATGCAGACCTGGTTGTTGGTGCCTTTGGTGTAAATACGGGGATGATGGAGAAGGTTGGCCAAATGGACTTTGGCTACAAACCGCCAAAGACTGTTCGAACGTGCCAATGCGAAATAATGTTAAACCCTGAATATATCCAAAAGACATTTGGCAATAATGTTTTTGTTTTTGCATTAGGTAAAAAGGAACTTAAATTTGCTTCAATTACACCAAAAGCAGACTATGTAACTGTCAATTTAGTAGGCAAAACTGATTTAACCAGAAAAAATCTGATAGAATTTCTTAATCATCCGGCAGTGAGGAGGTTAATGCCGGAAGGCTGGGATATTCCTGAGAGTTTTTGTATGTGTATCTCTAAGATCCCGGTGACCTATGCAAAACATCCTTATACGGATAGAATAGTTGTACTGGGGGATGCAAGTATTTCAAGGTCTTATAAAAGCGGTATAGAGTCGGCCTTTAATATGGCAAAGTTATCGGCTTATACAGCTTTTAAGTACGGAGTATCTGAGGGAGCGTTTATGAATGGTTACTTTAAACCGGCCAAAAGACTTCTAGGCTCGTGATAATTTATACGGTATTATTATGCTAAAGATAAACGACTATTTAACATCTACAAAAGCAAAATAGCAAATACTAATATAAAGATTATTAAATCCGGCAAGGACAAGGAAACTGCCAATCGGATTAATGAAATATTATGGAATATGTTAACGGGAAACAGGCCTTACAAAGAAATATTTATATGGTAATGAATCCTCGCCTTGTTTTAAAGATGTTACCGATTAATTCGTTTGCCTGGGCAAGACAAAAGAGGGATGATATCAGCGCCTGGTTAAGAAGGAATTGAGTGTCCAATGAAAGATAGAGATCTTTTTCTAAAAGATGGTTCGAAGATTGCCATAATAGGCGGTGGGCCCGCAGGGTGTTTCTTTGCTCATTTTACTTCAAAAATTGCCAGGGAAAGAGGCATTAAAGTTAACATAACTATATTTGAAGGAAAAACTTTTGTCAAAAAGGCCCTCGGGGCTGCAATATGTGTGCTGGTGTTATCTCTGAGAAGCTTTATCTGGAATTAAAGGAAAATGGAATGCTTCTCCCTGACAAGTGCATTCAAAAGGAGATTAAAGGCTATTATTTCCAAACTCAGGACGGTTGTATAGAAGTTAAAAATCCAAGACCATCTTCAGAGAAAAAGATAGTAACGGTTTACAGGGGTGATGGACCAATGTTTTCACAAGGAGCAGAAAGTATAAGTTTTGACAACTTTCTTTTGAGGCATGTAGAGGGCATGGGGGTTAACATTAGCTCTGACATAGTGAGTGATGTAATTTTACCATCAAATACTAAAGAACAAGCAAAAGTTGTTTTTGGAAAAAGAGGTTCAAAAGAAGAAACTGAAGTTGATTTAGTAGTAGGCGCATTTGGATTGAATACCGGTATGCTGGAAAAAATAAAGAGACTGGGATTTGGTTATGTTCCACCCCGTACTGTCAGGGCTTGCCAGGCAGAGATTTATATAGGTAATAATAATGGTAGTAATTACCTTGATAATAAGATTCGCGTCTTTTCATTAGGCATAAAAGCGATTACGTATGCCTCTTTTACACCAAGGGGAGACCATATAACCGTTACCCTGGTTGGCAAAAACTGATCTGAACAAAGCCCATTTAGTTGAATTTCTTAACCATCCTGTTGTGCGCCGCACGTTCCCGGAAGATGGCTGGAAGATACCAAAAAACTATTGTATCTGTTTCCCCAAGATACAAATCACACAGGCCAGCCAACCATTTACTGATAGATTTGTTGTTTTAGGAAGTGCGGGTATTTCAAGATATTATAAGCACGGTATTGAATCAGCCTTTATTACCTCCAGGATGGCGGTAAATAGCGTATTTGAATCCGGCATATCAGAAAGGGCTTTTTACAGAGGTTATTATAAACCTGTAAAGAAACTTTTGGGATCAGATAACTCATATGGAAGAAAGGTTTTTGGCATAAATGATTATATAACCACTCGAAGGCGCATCTCATCCGGCTATTTATCAATACTCGAATCAAGCAAGAAAACACCCGTTGCCAAAATACAGTTAGAAGTTTTGTGGAATATGTTTACGGGTAACATACCATTTAAGAAATTATTCCTAAAGGTAGCCGATCCGGTTCTACAGTTCAGATTATTGCCTGTTACCGTAACTGCCTGGACAAAACAAGCTGTAGAGTCTACGTTTGGCGGTAGGAAGTTAAGACATGCAGGAAGATTGAAACGTTTAGTAAATAAAGGGCTGGGCCCTCTTGAGGATGGCCAGACGGTAGTTATTATAGGTGGAGGTCCCGGTGGGACAAGTTGTGCAATTATGCTTAGCAGATTGGCAAAAAGGCGTAACATAGATTTGAACATAGTGTTGTATGAGGGTAAGGATTTTGGAAAAAATGAACAGTTTAATCCATGCGTAGGAGTACTATCTCCACCTATAGAAGAAATATTAGAAAATGAACTAGGGATTCCATTTCCATATGAACTTATACTGGAAAAAATACCTGCGTATTACCTGCATTCTGATGACGAAGTCATAAAGTTAGAGGGCGATGGTGAGATGTCGTTTGCAGTACATAGAATGTTATTTGATAACTATCTTATGTATTATGCGAAACATGCAGGAGTAAAAGTGATACATAGCCGGGCAACAAATATTGATGTTGAACCGAGTGGAGTAATGATTTATAGTGAAACGGACAATAGAAGAGCTGATGTTGTAGTTGGAGCATTTGGCCTGGATGAAGGAGCTTGTTAAGGTTTTTGAAACTGACAACACGTTAATAAGGCCGGCAGTTATATGAGTACTATTTTGACCTAAGTTTTA
>CAXGMX010000105.1:0-7251 GCA_964010955.1 uncultured bacterium | reverse complement strand
ACGCCACGTATGTACATAAAAATACCATATAAATCCAAACACTGCTGCAAGAACCCAGAACTGACTAATCTCACCCTTGCTCGATCCGTCTTTCCTTTTCATTGTCTATAATCCTTCCTGAAAACAATAATTAAAATTTTCGTCAATCCCAACCTCTAACGCTTCCGCTGCATCCACCCCGTTTTCTTTAAGAACAGACTTGGGGTCCGCCATAAGCTTAGCCTTAAACTCCTCATCAGACCATGCCTTTGTTACACTATAAGTGACAATTCTCACTCAATTATCTTGCAATAATTGCTTCGTCTCCTTAAGACAAGGTTAAATAAGTTAGCTTTCTATAATTAATTCTTCTCGCAACGAAGGCATCGCAATGTTGAAACAACTTCATCCACTAAGGATCGTAGTGGAGGTACCGCTTCCTCATAATATGAAATTACAAATGAAAATGAATGTTTCCCTGAGTAAACCCTTATGATCTGAACTCTGGCGTGCCCAACAGGTGGAAAGTCTTGGGACTTACTGTACTCAGAAGTTAGAGCCACCAACCATCAATATACTGTTTTCTAGTTCCATACCAATCTGTAACACGTCCACCAGATTGCGAAACTTGTCTCGCTAATTTCTCATGTATCATCTGGTCATAGCCACCAAGATCATCTTCTGACATCTCAGCAAAGCGCGACTGAGAAGGTTCATCTTGGAAGTGGAGGCTATATACCTGAACAGTGGTTAATGGTTCTCCTTTGTTATTCGTTAAATTAGCCTGAAATTTTATATTACTATTACTTCTGACAGACAGAGTAGACTTTACGAGTGAGTTCAATATGATCACATTGCCATCTGATAATACTACCCAATTCCGTGGTAATTGGAATGACACATTGTTGTTAACCTTTATTTTGATAAAACTACTTGCATGTACAACAGAGTTGAATTGCGTGAAAATCAGTAAGAGTACGGATATGATTAAGACATGTAGTAACTGTTTTCTCATATAGATACCTAATCTGAATAATTAGAATAATATGAAAACTGCTGTGTATGAGAATTATAAACCTACGAGATATGAAGGCAAGGGTTTTTTGTGTCAGATTTGCCACCTGATTACGGCTTGGTGAGTAATGGTGTTTAAGAGGAATGATAACAGGCTAGACTTCTCTAGATACAAGAGGTAGCCTTAGTGTTACCTTTTGTTGCAACGCGTATTGATGCGAGTTTTTTACAAGGGCTGTGTGTTTAGAGGAAGGATATAATATTGTAGCTGCCCACACTCAGAAACCGATGCCCCATGCCCAAGAATCATTGTAGTCAAATTGTAGTCAAAAACGTAGTCAACTCCACCGTAATCAGCAGGACTGTTAAGAGTTGTAATAAAAGGTAAATTGATATACAATTACTATTCTTAGGGCATAAGCAATAAATCTTTAAACTTATATATATTTTCGAGTTCACTCAAGATTTGATTCAAATTGAAATGCCTTGGGGGTAGGTTACCTCTGTGGGTCTGTATTAATAAACCGGTCTAAATCATCTTTATGACACTTTGCACAATCTTAATACGGTTTTGTGCATATAAGTTAACAACAGCATATTTTACCTTCTTTAAAAGTAGTATAGCCCTCCTTTATCAGGAAGACTACGATAATCAGGCCAACAACAGGATCTGCCCACCAAAGACCGTACAGATAATTAAGACCCAATCCAATTAATAAAGCAACGGACATAAACGTACATGCAAGTGTCTGTTTAGAGTCCGCCACCAGGCTTTTACTGTTTACAGATTTTCCTGTCTGGTACTTCATATAAAACAAAACCGGCATCACTATTATAGATACAATTGCGATGATTATTCCTAAAAGACTCGGACCCGGGATTTCATGAAAGCACAGTTTCTTTACCGATTCGTATAAAATATAAAACCCAAGGATAAAAAAAGTATAAGCAATCAGTCTTGTTGCTTTCAATTCTACTTTCTCTTCCTCCTCTTCTGTTATTTTCCCATGCTTTCTAAATCTCCATATCATTACACCTCCGGACAATGATTCAACAAAACTGTCCGACCCAAATCCAACCAATGCTATGCTGCCAGCAAATAATCCGGCAAATATTGATGCTATCCCTTCTAATACATTGTATCCGACAGTGAAGTATGATAGCAAAAGTGCTTTTTTATGAAGTCTCGTATCCATATTGTTGATGGTTTTCAGGATGTTTGCATTGTGCGTGTATAGTATAATATTTATAAAAAGAATCTACCAGAAGATTGTGTGCGAGCAGGCGATATGTAACAATTCACTGCAGTCATATTGCAGTCAACTCCAGTGTAATCAGCAGGAAGCCAGAGTGTGAACTAAATGTGAACTAAAATTCTCATTTGTATAGCTTTTCAACACTTCATCCAGAACTTTAACCGCCTTTGATTTGTGTTCTGGAGCAAGATGTGAGTACCTTAAAATCATATTGAGAGTCTTATGTCCAAGTAGCTCCTTAACGGTAGTTAAGTCCACCCCATTCATACACTGTACCAGTATGGTTTTTTATCATCTACCATCCACACCAAATGATTGTATTTCCCATTTTAGAAAAAATTTGACAACAAAACTAAAGTTTGCTAGTGTTAATACGTTAAAGAGCGTAAACATTTATAGATAATTTTATGTACCCTTTCATGTTAAGACAAAAATCTAAAAAGCTGTCCATACTCATATTAGTCCCATACATCATCCTTTGTATAACTGCTGGTGGTTTCCATGCATTCGACACGAATGCATATCATGATCATGTTGATAACCATCATTCAGAGAATATTAGTTCAGGCACAAATAAGGCTAGCGACAATACACCTGCTCTATGCAATAACGATCACAGTGAAGACAATTGTATTATCTGTAAATGGCTCAAACATACACAGAAAAAGATCCAGTTAGCCCTGAACGCACGATCCTTCATACCAGACGCATCCGGATTGTGTTTAAACAACAGGCAGGATTATTATTTCCTCAATAACCGCAGATACCATTCACGCAGTCCTCCGTTCATCATTTCATAGTTCAATTCATTATAAAGTACTTAATTATCAGATCAGATTTAGATAAAGAAGTGGATTTGTAGTTATCTCTGACCGACGGGTAATCTACCCCTGCATCTTGTCATACATTCATATTGGTAGGGAGAGTTCGTACCTACAATGATTTATGAATAAATCTGGTTAAATTTCAGAAATTGAATATGGAGGATTAGTATGCGAAGGATACTTATACACATATACTGTATATCATTCTTTTCCATTATCCCTGTAGTTGCCTTAGCGAGCAACGACACATCAGACAAGGACGCTCTGAGCAGGCAGGTCCAGGAGTTACAGTCCATGGTTATCGAAATGAAGAATGACTATGAGGCCAGGATCAATGAAATGCAGGATAAGATAGCAAGACTGGAAGGGAAGGATTCCAAAGCAGTTGATGATGATTCACTGAAAAAAGAATTGGTGCAACTCTTAGACGAAGAAGGGTATCAACCGGCATCACCTTATACACCCGGATATCCTAGTGGTGGTAAATGGCAAAATCTTATGCTGGATATAGGGATTATTGGCGATTCCCTTGCCAATGTTACATGGCCTGAGAGAAGCATAGATGAGGGACGTGCCGGCAGCCCCTTTGCTGAAAATGAGTTTGCAGACAGGATAAGCCTGAGAGAAATAGAACTGGGATTACAGGGCGTGTTAGACCCGTATGCACGTGCAGATTTCTTTCTTACCAGCGAAGACGGAGGCAGCATAAATGTTGAAGAAGGATATATGACCTGGCTTACGCTGCCGTGGGATTTACAGGTAAAGACCGGTATATTTAGAACCAGTTTTGGAAAGATGAATAAGGTACACAGGCCTGAAATCAATCAAATTGATTATCCAAAACCAATAAAGAATTTTCTGGGTTCAGAAGGCCAAAAAGAACCCGGTATATCTATAAGCAAGATTATACCAAATCCATGGGACATTTATTCCGAACTAACTGGTGAAATCCTTACGCCTTCAGATGAGGGAGTAAAAGGTAAGGACCAGATATACCTGGCACATCTAAGAAATTATATTGATATTACCGATAGTTCTTCACTTGAATTTGGTTTGAGTTTTCAGACACGCGATATTAGTGATACGGATGATGCAACACTGACTAAGAGGAATTTCAGGCAAACGATGGAAGGTATTGACCTTACATTTAGATGGGACCCCCCAGGACAGAAGCTTTATAAATCATTTATCTGGCAAACTGAGTTCTTTGCGAGCCAGAGAGAATCCGGCAGTTTTGATGAGGCAGGATTTACAGAAGACGTTAAAGACATTAACAGTTTTGGTTTCTATACATTTGGTGAATATCAGCTTACACAAAGGCTGTTTGCCGGAGCGAGATTTGATTATTCACAGTTTCCAACGAACGATAAAGACAGTGAATGGTCAATATCTCCGTATCTAACCTTCTGGCAGAGTGAATTTACTCGCTTGAGGCTGGAGTATACCCATCTAGAAAGAAACTCTGTTACTATGCCTGTAGAAGAAGGAGATAACGCATTAACGTTACAGGCAACGTTTACACTTGGTGCACATAAACCACATCCGTTTTAAGAAAATATTATCTGGAGAAAGAAAATGACAAAAGGAAAATTTCTGCAACCGACAGTTATAATTTATTCATTAATGATACTATCGATCATCTTTCTTGATTATAGCTATGCATTTGCAAAGAAAATAAATGTAGTAACGACATCAACTGATTTGAGGTCTATTACCGAATTTATTGGTAGCGACAGAGTTAAAGTGGAAAACATTACAAAGGGATATCAAAATCCTCATATTGTTGATGCAAAACCGAGCTATATACTGAAGCTCAACAAGGCAGATCTCTTTGTAAAAGTAGGCTTAGATTTAGAAACATGGTCACAACTGCTTGAAGACGGTGCAAGAAATCCACAGATTAGATTTGGTTCCCCGGGATATGTAGACGCTTCTATAGGAGCTGAACTTCTGGATATTCCTATGACAAAAATTGACAGGTCTCTGGGAGATATACATGTCTTTGGTAATCCGCATTACTGGTTGGATCCACTTAACAGTAAAACAATTGCCCAAAACATCCTTAATGGATTAAGAAGAATTTCTCCTGAGAATGCTGATTATTTTAAGGAGAATAAGAAACGCTTTGATAATGAAATTGACACACATCTGGTTAAGTGGCTGAGAAAAATAAAGCCTTATTCTGGCACAAAAGTAATCGCATATCATAGGACATGGTCAAACTTAGCAAATAGATTCAGGTTCGAGATAGTGGATTACGTAGAACCAAAACCCGGAATTCCACCCTCACCTTCTCACATTGCGAATCTAATTAAAAGGATGAAGATGGAAGACATAAAGGTAATAATCAAGGAACCATATTATGAGAACAAAGTGCCAAATTTTATTGCGTCCAAGACAGGTGCCAGTGTTTTAACACTTCCTACTTCAGTAGAAGGAATAAAAGGAATTAAAGATTATTTTGTACTCTTTGATTATATTACTGATGAACTTATAAACGCATTCGTAGAGCAAGGAATAAATTCTAATGATTGAATTTAATAACGTAGACCTCGGATATGGTAAAAACCCTGTTCTTACGTCTCTTAATTTCAATATACAAACAGGTGATTTCTTTGGAATAGTTGGTCCTAACGGTGCAGGGAAGACTACTCTACTAAAGGCAATACTGGGACTATTAAAACCAATAAAAGGGGAAATTATGTTTCCAGATCATGGAAAGGGATATAGAAAAATGATAGGCTATGTCCCTCAGCATGCTTCTGTTGACGAGATTTTTCCTATTACTGTATTGGAAATGGTCCTCATGGGAAGATATGAAAAGATAGGTATTATTAAAAAGCCTAAAGAAAAGGATTATGAAATAGTAAAGGAAATGTTGAAAAATATTGGTATGGAAAACCTGGCAAGCAAAAACTACAGGGAACTCTCTGGAGGCCAAAAACAGCGTACATTAATAGCAAGAGCCATGGTGGGTGAACCAAACACTCTAATACTTGATGAACCTGTAGAAGGCATGGATATCCATGGTGAGATAACCATAATGGAACTTATCAAGTCCTTACATGCCGAATACAAGCTCACTGTAATACTAGTCAGCCACGACCTTAATATCGTAGCAAATTACGTAAAAACACTGTCTATAATTGATAAAAATACCCTGAAGCTGGGGCCAGTTGATTCAATGCTTAGCGAAGAAACTTTGGCTAAAGTCTACGGAATCAAAGTTAAGATTGCCAATATTTCCGGACAAAAGGCGATTATTTCAAAATTAAATGAATGACTTTTTCATCAATCTAGAATTTTTTAAATATTCAATTATATGTTCTCTACTCGTAGCTCTGGTATGTTCATACCTGAGTGTTTATATCGTCTTAAAGAGAATTGTCTTTGTTAGCGTAGCAGTTACGCAAGTCTCATCTGCAGGAATTGCACTAGCCTTTATAACAGGACTTAACCCAACTCTTACGTCTTTATTATTTACTTTCCTTGGAGTCGCCATATTTTCTACTAGATTTGCAGAAAGAAGACTATCAAACGAAAGCATAATCGGCATGGGATTTGTCGTAGCAAGCGCAATTACAATCCTTCTTGTATCCAAAAGTGCTAAAGGAATACACGAAATTGATGACTTGCTTTTTGGGAATGTGCTTGTGGCTACGCCTTATCAGATATACTTAATGGCTATCATTATTGTGTGTATTTTTATTGTACATTTTCTGTTTTACAAAAAATTCACATCAATCACGCTTGATTTTGAAATGGCAAGGACATCTGGCATGAATGCACGGTTTTGGGAACTTATGCTTTATCTTACTATTGGAGCTGCTATTTCCATAGGAATACGTACTGCTGGAAATCTACTTATTACGTCGTTTTTAATAATTCCTGCTGCAAATGGATTACTCATTTCAAACAAGATTAGGACTGTTTTTATAATAGCTATATCCGTTAGCATAACATCCGCATGTATAGGATTTTTTCTTTCATATATACTTGACCTTCCAACTTCTCCTTGTATAGTCGCAACTCTATTTATTATTTTATGTTTAACATTACCATTTAGATTCTTAAAGACAAATTTGTAGAGCTAAGAATGTGTTTGATCCTAGAAAAAAATATAGGTAGTTGACATGTGAAAGTTCTATATGTAGTTGTAATGGAGGGGGGGGGCTGGG
>CAXGMX010000104.1:0-7293 GCA_964010955.1 uncultured bacterium | reverse complement strand
CCTGTAATCACCATGAAGCTCTTTGCAGACGAAAACAAAAATCCGGAACGATTGAGACGCTGATGACTTCGCCGGTTACAGATTTTGATGTGGTATTTGGTAAATTTCTCGCAGCCCTGAGTTTGTATGTTGTGATGATCTTGCCGACATGGATATATGTCATATTCCTGACTATTTTTGGAAACCCGGACTTCGGGCCAATCTTTTCCAGCTACATAGGCCTGGTACTTATGGGAAGTCTATTTGTTTCCGTTGGTCTGCTGATATCATCATTCACAAAGAATCAGGTTGTTGCCGCTGTAATAGGGATAGTTTCATTAATAATTCTATGGGTAATTGGGTTTTTGAGCTCGTATGGTGATGGCTGGTTTTACGAGACTCTCAGATATGCGGGGACTTTTGATCATTGGGAGTCTTTCACAAAGGGCATTGTAGACACAAGGGATGTAATATACTATTTAAGCTTTACGGCATTACTACTGTTTATTACGGTAAGAAATGTTGAAAGTAGAAAATGGAGGTAGAAAAGTCTTTGGATAACGAAGAAGCAAAAACATCAGGATCGCAACAGGGCTTGCGAGCAAAGAAAACCTTAATCGGCGCTAATGTCATATTTATGATACTTATCGCTATAGCTATCTTTGTCTTCGTCAGTTACCTTAATGATAGACACTATTATCGATGTGACTTTACTGCAACCGGAAGATATACATTATCAGCCAAAACAAAGAAGATACTGAAGAATATTGACCAACCGGTCTTTATAACCTCACTTCTGGTACAAAACAAGGATTATCGTTTCTACGGGCAGATCGTAGATATACTTGAAGAGTACAGGTATGTAACAGACAAGGTAACTGTTACTCTCCTGAACCCTTTGACCGATCGTACTAAGATAACAGAGTTGGCAGAAAGGCTAAAGATGAACCTGGAAGAATTGAAGTTAAATTCAATAATCTTTACATGCGGAGACAAAAGTAAACACGTGCAACAATCTGAGGTAATTGAAAGAGAATTTCCTTTTAAGTTCAAGGGAGAAGAGGTTTTTACATCTGCAGTATTAAACGTAACACAGGAAAAACAGACAACCGTCTATTTTGTCAAAGGACATGGGGAAAGAAATCCTGGAGATTTTGAACGTGCAGGCTTTGGCAATCTGGCAAGTTCGATAAAACGTGCTAATTATAACATCATACCCCTTGATTTATTAGAAAAGAAGCGGGTTCCTGAAAATTGCGATATACTCTTTATTGCCGGGCCTACAAAAAGTTATTCGACAGAAGAAACAAACTACATTCGTAACTACCTTGGGACGTCAGCAAGACTACTGGATGAGAAAGGTGAACTTAAAGAAGGGAAATTACTGGTAATGCTTGAACCGGTTGTGGGTGCGAATAAGCCTTCCGGTTTAAAGGCCATGCTTGGAGAATATGGTATTGTTGTCAGGGATGATGCAGTTGTATACAACAAAGTAAATATGCCCCTTTATGGCATGCAGACTGTTGTTGAGATATATATCAGTGACGAGAAGTATTTAGAACATGATATAACAAAAGATATCGAGAAGCTGACATCAGTATTTTATGGTTCAAGTGTCGTCAGTGTGGCTCCATTGACCGATACAATGGCTTTCTCTGCAAAAGCTATTGTTCGGCACCAGACAGTAGTTGGGGCGAAACTGAAATTAGTCGGTAAAAAAAAGACCGAAATATGATGATGATGCAGATATTTCCTCTCCTATTACTTTAGCAATAGCCGCCGAACTAAGAGCGCCGGAGGTGACTCCACATCAGGATGTTACTACCCCGCCTCACGCTACAAAGACGTTTGAAGGTATAGGGGAAAAGGGGTCGCGCATTGTGGTATTTGGTGATACGGATTTTGCCGCAAATGCATTCTCTGACAACCCGGGGAATCAGGACCTTGTATTAAATTCCATAAGCTGGCTGGCTCGCAGGGAAAAAGAGCTTGGTATATCACCTAAAGCTCCCGACGTCAGAAGGGCTGTTATTAAACCCGCACAACTAACTCTTATTTTCTGGTTGTCTATTGCCGGGCTACCATCTGTTGGTATTATAATTGGTGGTTTTGTCTGGTGGAGAAGAAGAAGGTAGGCAGGGATGTGCCTGGATCTGCAGAAGCTATAAACTTATCCTTGTTAAGATTCATAATTATAGAGAAGAAAACAGTTATTTTAATATAAAATTATGAAGTTTAGAACAACCATAATACTCTTAATAATTGCCGCTATAGGAGCCGCATACATATTCCTGTATGACAGAAAGCAATACAGGACAGAAGAATGGGTGCAGCGGCAGCAAATGGCTCTTCCTGACTACAAGATAGGCCAAATCAATAAAATTGAGTTAAAAAAGGAGACAGGCTCAATAGTCCTCGAAAGCACCGATAACGTGCGATGGAGAATGCTGCAGCCTTTGCAGTTAAGGGCTGACGGAGCCGAAGTGAAAGACATTCTCTCCCAATTTGAATTCCTGAGAAAAGTAGGCACCATTAAAGAGAGCGAAACAGCAAACTTCAGCCTCGGGAATTACGGCCTCGACAAACCACAAATTATAGTCAACCTCTGGATGAAAGAGAGTGCAATACTAAAGGGAACTGAGGTAACAACAGGTGCTGAATCTAAATATACTATTAATATAGGTGACAGGTTGGCCGCCGGGCAAAACACTGTCTACATAAATATTGAAGGAAGCAATGACGTTATAGTTGTTGCAGCAAAACTTCTGGAAAAGATCGACAAGGGTATAATTGATTTAAGAAATAAATGGGCATTTGAGTATGACATAGATGCGGTAGAAAGGATTAGAATACAGAGTGGTTCGAAAGAGCCTATAGTGTGTTCCCGGGCTGATCAGCACTGGTGGGTGACACAGCCGGTGTCGGACCGCGGTGATACTGCAAGAATTAGAGACATTCTCAGCGAATTGAAAAATTTAAAGATTGCTAAAGCCGATTATGTGTCAGATAAAGAAGAGGACATCGCCAGACACGGCCTGGATAAACCCAGGCTTACCATCAGTATAGGTTCTACAGAAGGGGATGCACAGAGCCTCCTCCTGGGACACGGCCTGGATGACAAGATTTATGCGAAACGCGACGACGAAAGCTCCATATTTTTTGTACACGATATAGTCCTTAGCGACCTTGATCTGGAAGGAAATGACCTGCGAGACAAGCAGTTATTGCGATTTGACTCAATAGGTACATATGGGATTGAAAAGGTTGAACTGGAATATCCTGATACAACCCTGACTATGGTAAAGACAAAACAGTATGACTGGATGATTACATCACCAACTGAAATCTTAGCGGACAGAGACACCATTAGAAAGTTCGTAGAAAAAATTAAGGATTTGCAGATACAGCTATATGAGGACGACAGCGGGAAAAACTTTGATAAATATGGGTTAGGCGATTCAAGTATAGGGGTTTCTGTCTTTAGAAAGATTGGAGAGGGTGAGACTGTAAAGTTTATGATTGGAGATTCTGATCCTGATGGCGGGTTGTGTTATGTAAGGAAGGACGGAGAAGATGCTGTTTATTCTGTACCTACAGATGAGTTCTATGACGTTGCTAAAGCCGGGTTTGTCGCTTTCAGGGACAAACTGGTTCTGGAATTTCCTAAAGAAAGTGCACAGGAGATTGCTATCGACAGGGATGGAAAAACATTCGTATGTAAGAAGAACGAAGATGGCCATATCCTGAAATGGAACATGACCAGCCCTGTTAATATGGAGGCTGATATAAATTCCGTAAATCAGGTGGTCTGGAATTTGTCATTTTTAGTGGTTAGTAAGATCATTTCCCTTTCCGCAGAAGACCTTGGTGTATATGGGCTTGACAGTCCAGTTCTGAAAGTATCTGTAACATATGAAGATTCTGGTAGTGTTTCAGGTGATATTGAAAAAGGTGACTTAACAAGGCCAAAGGAGAGGGTAACGAAGACACTTCTGGTCGGGGGAAAATTAGAACCTGAAAATGAAAAATCAAATTACTATGCAAAGTTTGCCGGTGAAGATATAATTTTCCAAATAGGATGGCCTGATGTCAGGGATTACAGTGTTGAGCTTGTAACAAAGACGCTGTTTAATCTTGACACTTCAGAAGTAAAGTCATTAAAGATAAAACTTCCTGAAAAGGAGATGTCTTTCCTGAGAAACAGTGATAATAAATGGGAAATGATGCTGCCTGAAAACAAGCTTTTAAAAGGAAATTTTGCAGACCGTATCGTATCTGCAATGAACTCATTAAAGGCTGTGTCTATCGTCCAGTATTCAAGTGATAATTTATCTGAATATGGACTTGATATGCCGCTATTCAGTGTTACAGTAGGTTCCGGAGATGGCGAAGACTCATTACTGGTAGGTAAAGAAGATGAGTCTAACTGTTTTGTTATGAGCAAGGCCACAAACTTTATCTACCTGATACGCAAAAATAAGATAAACGATATTATAGAAGAAAGTGTGTCAACTGATATTCAATAAAGGAAAAGTATTTAGCCGTAGGTTAATACAGGTAAATACTGGGGTTTTTCCGCAACTTTAACTCACTTCAAACTTCCTGTCCGAACTGATTGGCAGGCGGGTAGACACTTTTAACTTTTTATGACGCGAAAAAAAACTTTCTAAAGCTTTATACTACACACATAAATAGTTTTTTTGTACAATCTTACTTATGGAATCAAAAGATATTAAAGATATTGCAGATGTCATCAAAGAAGAAAGCAAAATACTTTCCAACTTGATTGATGAAATGGGCAAGGTGATTGTAGGGCAAAAGCACCTGATAGAAAGGTTGTTAATAGGCATCCTGGCAAATGGTCATATCCTGTTGGAAGGTGTTCCCGGGTTGGCAAAGACACTGTCTGTTATGACGATGGCAAAAGCAATGAAAATAAAATACCAGAGGATTCAATTTACGCCTGATCTCCTGCCTGCAGATTTGATAGGAACGCTTATTTACAATCCTCGCAGCGGCGAATTTACCACAAAAAAGGGACCTCTTTTCTCTAATATTATTCTTGCTGACGAAATAAACAGGGCACCCGCAAAGGTACAAAGCGCACTTTTAGAGTCTATGCAGGAAAGGCAGGTAACGATTGGTAACAAAACCTTCAAACTTGATGACCCGTTTCTCGTATTGGCAACTCAAAATCCAATTGAACAGGAAGGCACATATCCTTTACCGGAAGCACAGGTAGATCGATTTATGTTAAAATTAAATATAGATTACCCAAGTAAAAGTGAAGAGCGCGAAATCCTGGAGAGAATGGCAGTAACAGAAACAAACATAAAGGTGAAATCGGTAATATCGCCGGGTGACATAAAGCGTTTACGTTCGGTAGTTGACCAGATTTATATCGATGATAAAATAAAAGATTACATAGTAGACCTGGTAATCGCTACCAGGGAACCGGGAAAATACAATCTTGACCTGGACGAGTTCATTGAGTATGGTGCATCGCCCAGAGCGACCATCTATCTAACCATTGCATCAAAGGCATATGCTTTCCTTAAAGGCAGGGGTTACGTTACTCCTCAGGATGTAAAGTCTATAGGAATGGATGTCTTGAGACATCGGGTAATCTTGACTTATGAAGCAGAAGCAGAAGAGATGACCCCTGAAAAAGTCATACAAAACATCTTTTGATAATATAGAAGTACCATAATAACGCACAACAAAAGGCCGTCATTTTATTTATCCTGCCTGTCCCCGCCGATTGGATTAAACCTGGAGAAAATTATATGAAAAGCAAATGGCTGATCCTGCCAGCAATTTTTACATTAGTAATTATTCAAAACTGTACCACTACAGAGAAAGTTACTAAAGAGGTACAGGGATCTAAGACCGATCCGGTTGATAAAGAAATACATGACGATCTTCAGAGGCTTAAATCAATGCTTGGTTACAAATACGAGGGCGCCCCAGCCACCACCACAGATACAAAAAAGAGTAGCCAGCCAATCGAGTTTGGATTAAGCGTGGCTCAGATACAGGAACAGTTTCCCGCTCCTGATAAATACGAATATGATCCCGTGGTAAACAAGAAGGTAACCATGCTTGCAAGGGACACCGGAGGCGGGCGATTTACCTTCTTTTTTTATGAGGACAAACTATATAAGATTGTCATAGTCAGTAAATGGAGTAATTATACAATAAAATTTGCTGAAGAAGACATTAAGAAAACTGAAGCAATTTTTATGGAAGGAAATGGCGAACCGGTTTTAGTAGAAGAAGACGAAACACATAAAAAGATGGTGTGGTTAAATGGCGACGTTGAGGTGACACTTGAATTTCTAAGCTTGATGACGCATCAGGGGATGAGCAGGGTAATGTCTTTAATGTATGCAGACAGAAATATTGGTCTACTGGCAAAAGACTTTGAATCCTTCGAGTTATACAAAACCAGGGCGAAAGAGGTTATAGATCAGTAGTAAGAAGCTTATCGCACAAAATATTCTCTTTACGTCCCCGCCTAACAGACTGGCGGGCAGGTCTTCGGTTGACAGAAATGTTGCCATCCGGCTAAGCAAATTACCATTGGCTGCCGGCATACCATTCAGACCATGGCTCCCACTCTACATATTTTCCACCATCTGACAGCCAATATTGTTCACCCTCTCTCCATCGCGAACTTGATAAAAAGTCTGTAGTTCTTTCCTGTGTCTGCTTTACCTTTGCATAAAAGTAACAATCTACCTGATGGAAGTTGATATTTTTCTTGTCTTTTACCACTGTAAGCTCGAGGTCTTCTACTGTGACAGAATTTGATGCTACCTTTTGCTCGTCAACAACGACTTCGTATGTCATTACCTCTTTTACCCTGACAGTAACACCTCTGGGTTTTGGGTCTGGAATAACTATTTTATTTGGATACGGCTCAAATGACTGATGATGGGTTTCCGATGGTTTTTTAATATAATCTGCAGCCTGTACCTTAATAAGCCCACCGATTGTAAAATTTAATACGACAAACACAAACAAAGCTGTCGTTGGGATTATCAATCTTTTAAGTCTATTTAACATAATTTCACCTTCCTTTTTCTAAAAAATTACATATTTTTACGAACATTCTTTAACGCCAGATAAACATCAATTCTACATTAAAAATTATATTTGTCAATATACTGGGGAAAATCCATATCTATCAAATATTCCTCGGCCAATACATTATGACAAAGACACCAATAAGGCATATTATACCGCCAATCAGATCATACCTGTCAGGAACTGTTTTGTCTATTTTCCATCCCCACAGGATCGACATAACTA
>CAXGMX010000103.1:0-7319 GCA_964010955.1 uncultured bacterium | reverse complement strand
TTATATTGACATTGTTCAGCTGCAGCGTTATTGCAAATAAACTTCTCCGGCCACTTGAAAAGAAATACGATTCGCTTGAAATGAAAGGCTCCTCATCGGTATCAAAAATAGAAGATGAGTCTGCAATAAAATATGTTGTCGTCCTCGGAGGAGGGCACACCTCAGATCCTGAATTACCACTTATAAGCCAGATAGGCAGAAATTCACTGGTGAGGCTGATGGAAGGAATTCGAATTTATAGGAAATACCCTGGGGTAAAACTTATTTTGTCAGGAGGTCGAGTTTTTGACCCGGTTCCTGAGGCGGACACAATGGCACGTGTAGCAATGGAAATAGGGGTACTCGAAAACGATATAATACTCGAATCCAAATCAAAAGATACAAAAGACCAGGCTAAAATTATTAAGTCCATAATTGGAAGTGAACCATTTGTACTGGTAACGTCAGCTTCCCACATGCCCAGGTCAATGGCTATGTTTAGAAAACTTGGAATGAGCCCCATTCCATCTCCTATCGGCCATCGCGTCAGAGGAGGACAAGGATTAAGTCCTCATTCTTTTTTTCCGGGTACAGGTAATCTCCGCAAGGCAGAACTGGCTGTTCATGAATATTTAAGACTGACCTGGTCAAAGCTAATGGGTCAGCAGTAGGACCGGTTTTTTACGAAAGGAGTAAGAATGTCGCTTTCCAGAAAAGAATGCGTACCCTGTAAAGGTGGAGTGCCACCCTTAAGTGGTGAGGAACTGGAACAACTTAAAGAACAGGTAGATGGATGGGATGTGGTTGAGGAACATCACATTTCCAAGACGTATAAGTTTCCAAATTTTGTAAAGGCGCTTGCATTTGTAAATAAGGTGGGAGAAATTGCAGAAGATCAGGGACACCATCCTGATATCTTTCTGGCCTGGGGGAAAGTTAGTATTACAATATGTACCCACAAGATTAACGGTCTGGCAGAAAGCGATTTCATCCTTGCCGCTAAGATTGACGAGATTCCTGCTAGTTAGAAATCATCAAGGAGGATTTTATGGCAAAGCACAAGGTGACGATTTTCAAACCTTATCCTTTTGAAGTGGGTCAAAGAATCAGGATCGAGGGATCAAGACGTGAGGGTGATTGGGAAGTTGCCGATATAACTGAGCGTAAGGTTACTCTACGCTGTCCCTTATCCAATAAGGAATATACATGGGATCTGTTCTGCTATTTTACGGAAGAGAAGGATGATGCTCCATGGCCAATGGAGTAGTGACAATCTAAACTATTACTCCGAAGACCTTCTCATCTCTTTAAAGGTATTTATTAATCCGTTTGTAGAAGAATCGTGGGAATCAACTTGTTTATCATCTCCTAACTCCGGCAGTATTTTCTTTGCCAGTTGTTTGCCAAGCTCGACACCCCACTGGTCAAAACTGAAGATATTCCAGATCACTCCCTGGACAAAGATCTTGTGCTCATACATAACTATTAAACTGCCTAAAGCTCTCGGGGTTAATTTGTTGAACAGGATTGAATTTGTTGGTCTGTTGCCCTCAAAGACTTTGTGAGGGTATAGTTTCCGGATTTCATCATCACTCCTGCCATCCCTTTTCAACTCTTCTGTAACCTCTTCTTTTGTCTTTCCGTTCAGGAGGGCCTCCGTCTGCGCGAAAAAGTTTGATAATAGAATGTTATGATGTTCGCCAATCCGGTTATGGCTTATTGCGGGCGCAAGGAAGTCTGCCGGTATCATTTTTGTGCCCTGATGGATTAATTGATAAAAGGCGTGCTGGCCATTTGTTCCGGGTTCCCCCCATATAATCGGGCCTGTCTGGTAATTAACTTTATTCCCGTTTCTATCTACAGATTTTCCGTTACTCTCCATATTCCCCTGCTGAAAGTATGCAGGGAATCTGTGCATATACTGGTCGTAGGGCAGGATTACTTCTGTCTGCGCACCGAAGAAATTGTTGTACCAGATGCCTATTAAGGCCAGGATAACAGGAATGTTTCTTTCGAATGGAGTTTCTCTAAAATGGCTGTCCATTTCAAAGGCGCCTTGCAGCAATTCAGCATAATTCTCATATCCGATATAACACGCTATAGAGAGACCGATTGCAGACCAGAGTGAATAGCGGCCGCCAACCCAGTCCCAGAATACAAACATGTTATCTTTGTCAATACCGAACTCTTCCACCTTTTCTATATTTGTTGATAACGCCACAAAATGTTTTGCAACGTATGCATGATCTTTTGCACATTTCAGGAACCACTCTCTGGCTTCAAACGCGTTTGTCATTGTCTCCTGAGTTGTAAAGGTTTTAGAGGCAATCAGAAACAGAGTGGTTTCAGGGTTCAGTCGTTTCAGGGTTTCTGTGATATGAGTTCCATCAACATTTGAGACAAAATGAACTTCCAGACCATCCTTTGCGTAAGGCCGCAGGCATTCCGTTACCATTACCGGCCCCAGGTCAGAACCCCCGATACCAATATTTACGATATCCGTAATTTTCTTATCGGTAAACCCCTTCCACTCTCCCGAAATTATTTTTTCTGAAAAATCTTTCATTTTACTTAAAACAGCATTTACTTCCGGCATTACATTTTTATCATTAACGCAAACAGGGATGTTTATTCTATTCCTTAAAGCTGTATGCAAAACGGCTCTATCCTCAGTCTCATTTATCCTTTCTCCATTGAACATCTTATTAAGCGCATCTCTCAAACCAACATCATCAGTTAATCTAAGTAATAGCTTCAGTGTATCCTCTGTTATTATGTTCTTTGAATAATCGACGAGAATCCCATTAAATCTAATGGAATATTTATTAAATCTGTCAGGATCATTAACAAAAAGGTCCTTCATGTGAATATTCTTCATCTCCTTGTAGTGATCGACGAGATTCTTCCAACTTTGAGTTTCCGAGGGATTAACTTTGTTCAACATATCGAATTCCTTTTTATAAACTCATTGTAAATTCAGTTCACCGTTAAAAACAATTTTCTGGTCAATCTTCTCTTTTAGTTCTTCGGTATCCAGGGCGTAAAGAGGGCTAATCTCAATAGTGCCCTTGACATTTTCAGCTTCGTCTTTTGGGATTTCAACCCCTGCTTCCTGCAACCATCTGCCAAACATGTTTATCATGCTATGTCTTGCGGTATCGGGGGAGCTATTACCTTCCGCATTCTTAACCGGAGAGAACTCATCTTCACGTACCACTTCCATAATTATCGACTTTTCTGCATGCTTGAGTGCATCAAAGATAAACATTTCAAATTTGGCAGCATTGTTCTCGGATGGTTTTATTTTACAGCCATTTTCATCGACACAAGAAACTTTTTTAATTGCCTTATGATAAGGTAACGCAAAAAGGCTTTTATTAATTTTTTCAACAAAATCTACATCAAGTAGATAGATGGCAGGGTTTCCCATACCAAACTTGAGAGTGCCGTCCGGATTAAGAGCATGCCTTTCCTCATCACTCAGTTCACTATATTCTATTGTGTCCAGGTGCCCGTCTTTTATACCAACGATGCCTACCTTCTCTTCAGGGTCTGTCTTTTGTACCACCTTTGGAGACATCTTCGCTCCCGCACTAATATGATATCCTAAATAAACAGGGTCGGCAATCTTTATCAATATGTTGTCAACCTGATGATAAAAGATGTGTTTGATACCGCGTTCATTCATGTTGGACAAGATACCCCTTTCTTTCAGGGCAAGCAAAGTTCCTCCATGGCCATTCGGGCTGGTTACGATACTGCTTTTTGAGTCCATTAACAGTTTGCCTTGTAGATCTATCACTGGAAGAACGCCCTGTGTGAAGAATGAGACATTATCAGTGCTTAAACCGAAGTAACGGTTTTCTTCAAAAAAGTTACGTGTCATTTCATCATTGTTCAAACTCGTCATGATATACCACGGAATAACAGTATCATATTTTTTCATCATAGCCCGAATTTTTTCGGCATGTAATTGAAAAATACTCTTCCCCATGATGGGGCTGATAGGGAGCATACCTTTTTGGCCTGTTCGCTCCTAATCTGGTACCCAGTCCTCCGGCAACCGTAACAACCGCGACCGTACAGGCCTCTATTGCGTTTTTCCCCGATCTCCCCGGCCTCATCTGAAAGTGCCTTTTGTGAATCGTTTTGCGGAATGGGAATGATGTCTGGTGGTTCCAGGGTTGTTGCTTCCGGACTGATAAGCTTGTTTCCTTTGGTGTGCTTTTCAATAAAATCTTGAAGCAGTGTAAAGTCTGTGAGCCTTAACTGGTTTAAAAGGGTTTTCTGTTCATTTATAGTAAGATCATTCCACCACCTGAATACATGTTCCTGTTTATGGGAAAACACCTTCTCCACAATTAGTTTGTCAGGCTCGTTTTCCGTCTTAATCTCAGAAGGTTTGAGTTTGTCTGCGATCATAATCAAAAATTCTACAATACACCCTGAAGTTGTTCAAGGTAAAAGATTACGACTGCAATTCAGGAATTGAGGGATTAAGGAATTCAGGAATTGTGGAATTTGCTTGACCATAGATTTTAAGTAACTAAAATTTCCTTATACCTTTTAAATACGTTAAACCATATCATTTTATACACTTATTAACGAGATGCCAGAACTGCCGGGGCCATTGAAGATTTTTGAATTTTCAAGAAAGGAATCACTTGCTGTATTCTTCCTCGTAACGACAATCTTAATCGGAACAGGGATCAAGTATGCACTAGACCAGCATTGGTGGCTTCCGGAAACTGAAGTTGTAGATAGTGATCCGGAATCGATAAAATTAAAGATTGACTTGAACAGGGCGGAATGGTACGAATTTATAATCCTGCCGGGGATAGGCGAGAAGAAGGCCAGGGCAATTGTTGAATATCGAAAAGAGGCCGGTAAATTTAAAACTATAGAACAATTACGTGAGGTTAGTGGTATAGGGACAGAAACCGTAAAAAAAATTAAGAATCTCGTCTTTATTAATGATTTTACTCAGGCGGAATGAAAGGGATTAATTTATGGAAAAACAGAAAATATTTGAAAATGTATGGATAAGGACATTGTCCATTTTCTGTGCACTTGCTCTATTCTTCGCATTGTGTTATTTTCTGAAGGGTATCCTGATATCGCTTTTTCTTGCCTTTACCATTGCATATATCTTTGATCCCGTAGTGGATTTTATATCAGATAGAAAACTTATATTTTCAAAAAAGTGTGTACCGCGCGGTCTGGCGATAGCCATACTTTTAACCATGGTATTCCTGATTGCGGGAGGGCTGTTAACGTATACGGTACCTAAAACTGTTAATGGTATCCAGCGAGTAGGGACTATGCTGAAGAGTCAGTATCCAAAGTATCAGGAACAGGTTCTAGGTGTAGTTGATAAATTCAAGGGGACGGAGCTTGGAGCGTTTCTGAAATCACAACTGGAAAATAAAGCGGACGGAAAAGGGAATACAGACAAACTGCAACTGGAAAACAAAGAAGGAAAAACCTCTGTTGCCGGGAGTGCAGCAGATGAAAAATTCAAGGTTCCACAACCTATACGTGACCTGCGGAAACATGTGCCACAGGTAATGAATGTGGTACTGGGGGCTGTAAAGGACATATTTTACAGCACATTTGGTTTCTTTGGAGTAATCGTAAATATTATTATTTTCGGTGTTGTTACTGTCTATTTTTTGAAGGATTTTGATGTAATCATTTCTAAGAGCAAGGGATTATTACCGTCTGCAAAGGAAGATAAGATATCAGGTATTTTTTCCAGGATAGACGAAAATCTCAAGGCATTCTTCAGGGGCCAGATTACGGTTTGTGCCATTCTGTCTATTATTTATGGTATAGGGCTTACGGCCATAGGGGTTCCAATGTCCTTTCTGCTGGCTCTCGCAGGCGGGTTTGGGAATATGATACCTTATGTTGGTATAGGGTTTGGACTGGTGCCTGCATTAATCCTGGCCTTTATTCAATTCCAGGATGTGACACATTTGCTTTTTGTCGGGCTCGTTTTTGGTATTGGACAGTTCCTTGAAGGAACACTGATTACACCGAAGGTTGTGGGCACAAAACTCGGGTTGAACCCGGTTGCAATCATACTGGCAATCCTGATTTGTGGCCAGGTATTAGGGTTTCTGGGGCTTTTGCTTGCAGTACCTATTGCATCAGTAGCTAAGGTATTAATTGACGAGGGAATTATTAAATATAAAGAGACGAAGCTTTTTAAAGGCAGTTAGACACGAATTTTCCCCGGACAAACGGCGCCGAGGACAAGCAAAAGGCACGAATTAACTTTGATTTAATATATCTGGAATTCTACAATTTATTGATATCAAGGAATTCAGGGATTCAGAAATTCTTTAATTACTCCCTGCCCGCCGGTCTGTTAGGCGGGAATCCCTCAATCTTCAATTGCATAGCGAAGCTAATTTATACAAGATGTCTATCTTCAAATTATCAGCAGAATATGAACCCCAGGGTGATCAGCCCGAGGCGATAAAGAAATTAACAAAGGCCTTTGAATCAGGTGAAAAGTTCCAGACTCTCATGGGAGTAACAGGTTCTGGAAAGACCTTCACCATGGCAAACGTCATAAAGGCCCTGGGCAAACCAACACTCGTGATGTCCCACAACAAAACTCTCGCCGCACAGCTTTACAGCGAATTCAAGGAGTTCTTTCCGGAAAATGCAGTAGGTTATTTTGTCAGTTATTATGATTACTATCAGCCGGAGGCCTATATTCCGCAGAGGGATATTTATATTGAAAAAGAGGCAACAATAAACCAGGAGATAGACCGCCTTCGCCTGGCGGCAACAAGCGCCCTGATGTCACGTAAGGATGTGATATTAGTGGCAAGTGTTTCATGTATTTACGGTCTGGGCTCACCGGAGGAGTATCAGGAGATGTATGTGCAGATAAAAAAAGGGCAGGAGATAGAGCGAAACACACTTCTCCTGAAACTCGTAAATATACTTTACGAGAGGAGTGACATTAAATTTGAACGCGGTGTGTTTCGTGTTCAAGGTGATGTGATCGATGTGTTTCCTGCTTATGAAAAATTTGCCTATCGTATCGAACTGTTTGGGGACGAGATTGACAGGCTGTCAATTATTGACCCATTGACCGGAGACAGGTTAGGTGGTGAGATGGAAGAGATCGCCATCTATCCTGCCAAGCATTTTGTAATGCCGGAAGGTAAGATAGAAGGTGTTATAGAATCAATTGAACGGGAGCTGGATGCATGGTTGAAGGAGTTGCGTTCTCAAAAAAAAGATTTCGAGGCACAGCGCCTGGAGGCAAGGACACGTTACGATATGGAGATGTTATCGGAGATAGGTTACTGTCACGGTAT
>CAXGMX010000102.1:0-7387 GCA_964010955.1 uncultured bacterium | reverse complement strand
CGGTTTGTCATACTATATAGTTACCCGGTTAAAAACGTAAGAACTACAATATCGTGAATTAACAACCACAAGCTTCTGGCTGATAGTCACAGGAACAGTTATAAGGATATTGCCCAACCTTACGCTAATGAATCAACAAACATCTTCCTGCCAATATCAGGCTTATTAGAATTTATGGCAATTGCGTTATTTGCCTTCATTATTTTAAGTACCATCTTAGCAAGTCAGGAAAAGAAAGAACCATACGACAAATTTATAGTGGCAGGGGTATCATGGTTTCTGGTTTGCGGTCTTATGAACTTTATTATGGATATCGTTATGTTTTTCACAAATACAAACGAGATTCCGAGAACATTTTACAGCCCTTTTGTACACGTATTTCTCCTCGGTTTTGCTTTCATGTTCATATTTGCAGTAAATATAAGGACGGTGTATGCCTTCCTTGATGTTGGAACAGCAAGGGTACGTGCCGTAAATACTACATTCTGGATGCTAAATCTAACTATCCCCGTATACTTTATTGCAAATTCTTTAATTACAACTCTCCATTTTTGTTGAAAGTCTCATACCTTACGATTTACCTGGTAGCGTTCAGCGTTTTACTATTTGTTTACGGTATCAGGATCTTTGAAAAGTCTACAAGGGAACTCGACGATGTTGTAATGGATAGAAGCTATTCAAAGACTATCAGGACTGCTTATGTCTGGTTGATTATAGGTGTGCTTATACTTGGGGCAAAACCTTTCTTAAGGCATTTTCGGAACCTCAGTATCTGTTTCATGGTGCAGCCAATCACGCCATCGCCGTTGGATTCGTAACTTTGATGATTATAGGATACGCATCAAAGATGGTTCCAACTTTTAAGGGTGTTGGCATGTACAGCATAAAACTTGCAGATTTATCATTTTATCTTATAAACATAGGCTGTTTTCTCCGGGTTTCTACCCAGATAATGATTGGACTATCAAATGATTCTTATTATTCTCTTATCGGGTTCTCAGGCTGGATCGAGCTGGCTGCAATCGGAATCTTCGGATACAATGTATGGAAGACAATGAACGCAGAGGATGAAGATGAGATTGAAGAACCACAGGAAACTTTAACTGAGATTACAGGAGATACAAATATTGCTAATGCAATAGATCAATATCCAGAAACACTGGATGTGTTTCTGGAGTTTGGGTTTAAACAAATGAGTAATCCTGTTGCAAGGAAGACTGTTGCAAAAATGTTTACTATTAAACAGGCAACAAAGATACATCCGGTAGAAATAGATAGTCTTCTTAAATCCTTAAATGAAAAAATCAAAAAATCATGAAAATATTAAAAAAACCCTTATTGCTTGTAATATTCAGTTTTCTGTTATCTAATCTTTGTATTGCTCAAGAGGCGGAAGAACATTTCAAGAGAGGAGTTGGTTATTTTGAAACAAGACTCATAGACAAGGCGATTGCTGAATTCAAAAAGGCCCTGCCTCTATTTAAAGAAGATCAAAAACAGATGAAGGCTGAAACTTATGTGACACTTGCAAATGCATACAACAGGAAAGGGATACACAAAGCGGCAATTACTGCGTGTAAAAAAGCAATAGAGATTAATCCCGACCTTGCCAATGCACATTATAATCTGGGATTTGCCTATAGGGAAGAGGGAAACGACAAACTGGCAAAGCAAAAATTTGCACTTTATGACGAACTATTAAAACAAGAGGGTGAATATATCGAAATCCCTGAAAAACCAACCTCAGAGGACATTGAAAAATATATTACCCTTGGTGACAATTTTTTTAAAGAAGGCAAGCTTGATGAATCTATTGCCGAATACAAGAAAGCCCTGGAAATAAAACCCCGTGACGATATCCTTAATAAACTTGGACAGGCTCATCAACAAAAGAGATTAGCAGGCAAATCTGAAGAACAGCCTGCGAAAATAGATACATTTACAAGCAAAAAGACATTGGACGAAATGCCAAGGTTGGAGACAGAACAGGAGCTCTCAATAGAAGAGCTCTATGACAGAGGAATTTCATATTACGATAAAGGAATGATTGACAAGGCAATTGAAGAGTTTAAAGAAGTACTTGAGCTTGATCCGGAGGATGTAGAAACTCGCCATAATCTTGGTAATGCATACGCAGATAAGGAAATGTTTGATGAGGCCATATCAATATATAAAAAGGTAATAGAGAAAAATCCTGAATTTATAGATGCCTATTTAAGTCTGAGTACACTGTATTTAGATATGGACATGGTCGATGAGGCAATTTCCCTATGCAATCAAGCCATAAGTGCAAACCCGGATGATTCATTTTTATGTTTCCACCTTGGGGAAGCATATGTCCGGAATGAACAATACGAAGAAGCCATAACAGCGTTTAACAAAGCCATTTCCATAAACCCCATGGATCCGGAAACACAGTACCGGTTAGCAGAGTCTTATTATAAAACCAAACAATATGACATGGCGTTAAAGCACGCAACGCAAGCTGAGGAGTTGGGATACATCACTGATCCGACATTTATGATTGATTTGAAGAAAAATGCCACTACTGAATAATAAAACGTCTAAGCAATTCCATATTGTCACCTTCCTCTAATTCAAAATCATCTTTTGGTTTTAAACATTCCCACTAAAAGAAGCTTTAGGTAACTGCCTGCATAATAAGCTTATATACCATCAGTTAACAGTAATATCTCTAAACAAGAAAACATTTACATTTATTTTTGCACTACTTTGAATATTATTCCCATATTTTGCAGGAAAATAATTCCGTGTGCAAGGAGTAACAATTTATTATTCTGGCTAAAGTTTTAACAATATTAACCAATTATAATGATAAGCTTTTTAGGACCTTACAATCCACGTAAAGCAGAAAGAAGAAGTAGCAAACGGCGGTATACTACTTTAGCTCGATAAGGAAGTGAACAAGAGGTTTGGGATAAAAGGATAACTGAATAATTACCATAAATATTTATTCTTTAGAAGAAAATATTAAAATTATATAGTATGGACAATTTTTACTATCATCTTTTCAGTCTTTCCAGCAAAAACAAAATCTCAGCCGCATCAGTATAATCCAATCCAGCATCAGAAGCCAATCCCACCTCACGAGAACCTGCAAGGATAGCCTGTAATTTCGAAACTAACAATTTTCCTGACTCAGGTATGTACGGATCACTGGCTACCTCGTCCAATTGCTTTTTAATCTCCTCCGGTTTCTGTTGCTTCAAGGCATCTTCAAACAGGGTACATAACCTGGCACTCGGACTTTGATCCTCACCACCATCGCGGCGGCAGGCAAGATATAATTGAATTGCCTGCCCCCGTGCTCGTGCGGCAGCCTCTTGATCACCATCAGCCAGTTCTATATCACGCAGTTTGTCCCATGCTCTCCATGGTTCGACATGATGACCATAGGGGTTGAAGCATTCAATAGCCCTCTGGATTTCCTGCCTTGCTTCATCATAGCGCTTAAGCATGATCAAGGTAATGGTGAGATTTCCCCGGACGCGCCCCTCATTTGCCATGTCATTGATCTCTGTATATTTTCCTGCTGATTGCCGGAAGGAAATCACTGCGTCCTCTGACCGCCCCATTTTAGCGTAAAGGTTTCCGAGCCGTCCCAGACTCCTGGCCTCATCCAACGGATTTTCCTGCTGTACATTAACGGCCAGCGATTGCTGAAATGCCTGCTCTGCCTCTTCAAATTGACCAATTTCCTCAAATACCACACCCTGCTGCTGCAAGGCAACTGCAGCCATATTTAGCTCTCCAAGATTCTCAAATATTTCTCTGGCTTCGTTATGTGCCTTGATGGCGTCTTCGTACCGTCCCTGAGAAAAACGTACTGTCCCGAGTTGGCCTTTTCCTACTGCGATATGCCTTTCACTCTTTAATTCTTCAGCTACTTGTATGCTTTCTTCATAGGCAGTTGCAGATTCTTCTAAACGGCCAAGGTCCAACAGACACTCTCCTTTTTTAGTCAAGTGATACTGATACCATATCTCCGGCAGCATTACTATCTGCCTCACCGGCTAGTAAGCGAAAGTCCTTGAGTGCCGTATTGATTGATTTAAGTGCATCTTCAAAAGCGCCTCCCACTCTCAGCACACGCCCAACCAGTAAATTAGCTACAGCGATATCATAATCTGCTCCCTCATATACTCCCTCGCCTGCCTTTATACATTTATCCAACAGTATCTGTGCAACGCTTAAT
Organism: uncultured bacterium; assembly: GCA_964010955.1. Classification (GTDB taxonomy): domain Bacteria; phylum Planctomycetota; class Brocadiia; order Brocadiales; family Scalinduaceae; genus Scalindua. The sequence continues at coordinate 3,171 of CAXGMX010000102.1, read as the reverse complement.
GCCTGTGGAAAATTACCAGTATCCAATAAACTTTCAACCCGCATACTCAAGGCTTCAAACCTGGCATGCTCCCAATCCACCGACTTTTTCTCTTCCTCTTCTATAATCGCCTTTACTTTTGCCAGGGTTTGAGGTTTGTCCACTTGCATAGTCAATTGTTCAAGTATTACCGCCCTGTCCAGAGTTATCTCAGGGATTGCCTGTGCCTGTACATATTCCAGAGATTTTATCAGGTTAGGCAGTTCCAGCAGTGTTAATGAATCCGCAAGCTGTGAATCCTCAGATTGTTGCTTATACAGAAACTCACTCAACTGCCGCAAACTTTCAGACCACCTGGCCTTACTTGTGCCAAGTACGGCTTCATCCAATTCCTGATACAGGTAAGGACACAAGGCAGGATGAAAGCGCAGGAAACCATAAGGCATTGGTTCTGCCAGGCCAGTCTCCAGTAATTCACTAACCAGTAAATCTCTTTCAGCTTCATTTAACTTTAAAACGTTTGTTATATTTGAAATACTGCTGCCTCCCTGAAACACGCCCAGAGGCTTTATTTTCTCCCGGACTTCCGGTGACAACCGGCGAAGGGAATGCTCTATACCGTCGAAAAGTAATCGTCTCTGTTTTTCAGACAGGCGTTCTTCCAATGCAATAAGTATTAGAGATATGGCTTCACTTATACCGCCTGAACCAATCTGAATCTTTGTCCCAATCGGTTCTTTCCCAAAAAACGTACTTAATACTGCAAGCTCAACACCTTCCCTAATTAATGGAATCACTTTGTAATCGTCCTCTCCTTTATTTCTTACCTCCAGCGCATATTTTGTCTCTTTCAAAACAGTGAGAGAATTTATCGTCTCGGGACCAATCACAGCAATAAATGCACGAGCCTCTTCAATCACCTGTTTTGTTTCCGGTTCTAATTCATCTCCAGGGACTGACTCACGTGAATCAGTACGGATATCAAATTCCTCGCTTTCTAAACCCTTGCGTAGATCGTTTACAAATTCACCATCTTTGGCACTGTGTGATATAAAAATATTATTGCTTTTCATAATGCCTTTCTAAATTTAAATTAATTTGTAAATTTTTAAAGTACTGATGGTACCACACCACGAATAATGCATCATGTGGCACAAATAACAACACATCATACAAAATATTTTAACATCTTACCCATCAAAAGTAGTAACTTAAAAGTCGTAACTTTAATTGACATATCCGTAATCATCACTATAATATGGGTTTGCGAATTCAGAGGCTGCAACAAGCATCAAGAGAGATACCTCATATTGTTAAAGATATTTACAGCAAAATTATAGAGAACATAAATAATGAGTGGAAAGATTGAAAGTCTGGATATTGACGAAATTATAGATAATACCGTTTTGAGATACGTAGGGAATACACCCTTAATAAATATCAAAACTCCCCAATATGTATCCGATAAAGTAGAAATATACGCAAAGCTCGAGTATTTTAATCCGGGAGGCTCTGTAAAAGACCGTCCTATATTGCGGATGATAAAGGAGGCAATAAAATCCGGAGAACTGACTCATGACAAGGCTATTCTGGATTCTACCTCCGGAAATGCGGGAATCGCATATTCAATGATAGGCGCTACTCTGGGATATGAAGTGGATCTGGTTGTACCGGGTAATGCAAGCGAAGAAAGGAAACGGAACATCAGGGCTTACGGGGCAAAGATTATCACAACTGATCCTATAAAGGGTTATGATGAGGCTATAAGAAAAGCACATGAGATGTTAGAAGAAAATCCAGATAAATATTATATGCCGGATCAATATGCAAACAAATATAATCCAATAGCCCATTATGAAACAACAGGCAGGGAAATTCTGGAACAAACTGAGGGCAAGGTCACACACTTTATTTGCGGTATTGGTACAGGCGGCACTGTAATGGGTGTTGGAAAAAGGTTAAAGGAACATAATCCTGACATAAAGATTTATGTCATTAAGCCCGAAGACTTCCCGGGGATTGAGGGGCTGAAGCCTATGGGTAAAGAGTATATAAAACCAAAGATTTACAGGGAAGACTTTATAGAAGATCAAACATTCTTTATAACCTCTGAAGAGGCAAAGGACACATGTAGTACCTTGGCTAGAGAAATGGGGCTCTTTGTCGGGCAGTCCTCTGGTGCATTTATGAAAGGTGCATTAGAGTTAGCCGGGGAAATTAATGAAGGTATGATCGTCACTCTTTTCCCGGATACCGGCAATAGATATTTCAGTACACAATTATGGGACTAGAAATAATGAAAATAAATTCTTTTACACTTCTCAGTATCTCGATTTTGTCGCTTGTGCTTATTACACTGAACTGCGGTTGCAGCGGAAAACTGAAAGACGCTGAAGAGCATTATGATATCGGTACCATTCATTGGAAACAGGGAAGGATCGATGACGCTATCGAGGAATATAAGAAGGCAACAAGCATTTTCCCTAATTTCGAAAAAGCACACTTTAATCTGGGTTGTATATATACCCAGAAAGTAAACTTAGGCCTTGCTATAGAGTCTTTCAAAGAAGCATTGGAAATCAAACCGGATTGGATAGAGGCTCACACAAATCTGGGCGCTGCATACGAAGCAAATGATATGTTTAATGACGCTATGGAAGAATACCAAAAGGCATTGGGGCTTAATCCCGGCATTCCGGAATCTCATACAAACCTGGGAAATCTCTATTTCAAGACGGAAAAATTTGATGAGGCCATGGAGGAATATAAAAAGGCTATTAAACTTAAACCTGACTTTGCGGAAGCTCACAACAACCTTGGCTATGTCTATTTCAAACAAGGTAAATACAGCTTTGCAATTAATGAGTTTAAGAAGGCCATAGAACAGAAGCCGGGTTACATAAGCGCACACAATAATCTAGGTCAGGCATATATAAATGTAGGCTTGCGCGATAAAGCAAGGGAACAATATGATATTGTCAGTAAGCTTACGAACAAAAACAGATAAGTAAAAACAAACTTCTAGAATATAGTTTAAGATCTGTATTAAACCATTCCCTTGCCCTTAAAAAAAACTACCATGCCTGAAGAGGCCTTCTGGAAGCTACAAAAATATAATGGCATCTTCAGAGGAAATTAAACACCTTAATTAAAAGGAATACGGCAAGGTCTAAAGTGAATATTTATGAGGCC
>CAXGMX010000101.1:0-7413 GCA_964010955.1 uncultured bacterium | reverse complement strand
CCAAAGTAGGTACGTACGGATCATCTTACAATGTGTGTTGGACCTTGTCATCACTCGCGTGGCCATGAAATGCGGCTTGAATTTTTCCAGGCAAGGGTGCTCCGGAAGAATGGTTTTCCCCAACCATACGACACCATATAAACAAACTTATTGGAAAAAGTTCAATCAGCAACAAAGTTGCTTCCAAGAATTAACTAATTTTTTAGTGTTGCTTAAAATTTGAGTGATGGAATAAGTTGCCTGAAATTCCATTCCTCAATTCTTTTAGTTTAATAAAAAAGCCATTTATAAGGAGTCACATCATGAGTAGAAAAAGAATTTATTTATTATTGCCGGTCTTTGCTCTATTGGTATTTTCTTTTTGGAGGTGTATCATTTTGCTCAAGACGTGGATAAAAAAGCCCTAGAAGCAGAATCGAAAGAAACATTAACTGCTGAGGCTAAAGAAAAACCGGTAGAAACGATAATAAGAGTGGCACAAGCTGAAGCTCAAGAAGTCACGAAAAAGGCAAAAGAAAAGCCAAAAACTAAGCCGAAAGCTAAGAAAGCCGTTGTCATTTCTGGAGGGGCCCCAACCAAGGAGATGCAGAAAATGGCAATGGATTATTATAACATAATTTATCCAAGCGAGGCGGCAAGGGCTTTATGGGACGATAACGTTGGTATGGAAAAGGGCATGGGGCCATGGCAGGACATTTATAAGCCTATACCATTGCAAATGTACTGGTTTCCCAGGAGGCACTATGTCAGACCAGAGGGTGAATACTATGATCAGCTCCTTAATAAGTATGAACCGGGAGACTGTGTAGAGTGCCACGAACATGTAACACCTGGATGGGTTAATGACTGGAGGCAATCTACGCATGCAAATCCAAAAAAGAACAGTTACTTTGCTAAGAAAACAAGAGAGATAGAAAAACTGTTAGGGAGAGAAATAAATGAAGTTTTATGCAGTGAATGCCATGGTAAAGACCACAGCGAGCTGAGAATGCCAACACCGGAAATATGTGGTAAATGCCATCCTCAGCAGGTGATTGAATTTATGGAAGAACAGAAATACGGCCGCCCGAATCATGTAGATTCAAATGTAGCTAACTTCATTGTACCATGGTACGCAGAAAATGCACGGCAGGGTTATCTCGCTTCCATGTTCGGCTGTGATTACTGTCATGGAATTACTGATAAATGTGATGCGTGCCACACAAGGCATAAGTTTACGGCTGCTGAGGCCAGAAGGCCTGAAGCTTGTATGAGTTGTCATATGGGGTATGACCATCCTGATGCCGAATCTTACAGGGAATCCAAGATGGGGATAATATATCACCTTGAGGGTGAACACTGGGATTGGGAAAAACCGCTTGCTCAAATTGTACCCGGTAAAGACTACAGAGCTCCTACCTGTCAGTATTGCCACATGTATCAGAGCGAAGGAAAGTTTACTCACACTACTGCTTCAAAGGGCATATGGAGGATGGGAACTGTACCGCCAAAAGGTGTTGATTACCAGTCTTCCTTGAAAGATTATCCGTATGGCGTAAACCTTCCACCATTAAACAAAAAGATTGACATTTACACACCAGAAAATAAGAAAAAACGGGAGCAATGGATAGAGATGTGTAGCAATTGCCATAGTCCGCGTTTTGCGAGGATCTATCTTGAAAACATGGATATGCTCATGTTTGAAATGTGGAAAGCAACAGATAGGGCACAGTCGATTATGGACGGTTTGGCAGCAGCAGATGCTTTCGATCCTCCGGTATCAGAGAGGGGTATATATCCTATGGGAGACGTAATTGCGGATGCACTAGGGCCTAAATTGCTGGGAGATGCTATTTATAATGCATTTAAAACAACTGGTGGTAAGGTGCCTGTATATGGGCCTATTTTAGGGGTGTATAGTGTGTTTATGGCCGGCGAGAATAATCCTTCTGTGATTGAGAATATGTACACTGATTTGTGGTTTGGTGACAAGGCATTTGCATACAAAGGCACTGCACATGTACAGCAGGATATATCATGGTGGTATGGCACAGCAAGGGTATTCCAGAAGATAAGTGCCATGGAAAGCGAGGCGCGGAAACTGCTAAGGGCTAAAGGAGTAATAAAGTAGGCATGTTATTATGAAAAGTGTTTTAATGTGACAAAGGATGCGAACGTGTAGATCTCACAGTCTACGTCCTTTAAAACTGATTAAGCTTGAAATAAAAGCTAAGTAGTCAGGGCACACTTATTAGGTATTACAACTAAAACCATATATGGATTATTGAATTCTTCAGGCAAGAGGTTGAGGAGAAAAGATTAGTTGGCATCGTGAGCATTGGTGATGCCGTGAAGCAGTACATAGCTGATAAAGAATTTACCATTCAACAACTCGAAAATTACATTACAAGTAGTATTTAGGATTAAAACCTTTTTTGCGGCTCTTGTCTTGTAATGTACCATTATACACGTCATACCCCTGTCCGGTAGTTTGAAGTTGAACAGATTGAAGGAGATATCTGTGAGAAAGGGCCAACTCTTTATAATTAACAATCAACACTTGTATAATGTGTCAATAGGGGATACAAATACCTTGTAGTCAGACTGTATTGTATTAATACAGTAAAATTCCTGAAATATCTAACAAAAATTTTGTTTATAATAAAATGAATTTGAAATTATATCTTTATAGTGATAAAATTTTTTTTGAATGTGAATTTAATATAAAGATATTAATCTTAAACAATGAGTATCAGAAGAAAAATTATTTTTTTGGTTCTTAATTCCTTCTATCTTAGTCGCAATTTTTATGGCAGTATTTTGCTATTTTTATACTCGACATATAGTAAAACAGAATATCTTTGATCAATTAGAAATAGCCACCGATAAATTACAGAAACAAGTCCATGTTTTCTTAGAAGGAAAAAGAAGACAAGCTATCGATTTTAGTTTTGATGGGTTCATAAGTGACTGTACAAAGGAAATTACTGAAAAAGAAAAAAGGAGAGAGCATTATACCACAGCAATAAATACTCATCTTATTACTAACACGATGTCTCTTAATCCGAACATTCTTGAGTTATTTATCGTTGACTTTAAAGGCAAAGTAATTGCCTCTACAGATGAGAGTCGTATAGGTGAAGATGTATCGAGTGAAGAATATTTTTCAGAGTTAGAACTTTTAAAGACATTTGCAGGAGATCCGCATTATGACCCTAACCTGGAAGAAATCGTAGTTGAGACATCCGCAGTAATTTTAAGCAAGGTCGAACAGGAAGCTATTGGAGTTATGGTCAATCGAATCAAGCTTGAACAAGAGGAGGATAAAAAGAGGTATGGTGCATCTGCACAGGAAGACAATGAACGAAATTATTCTCAACAAATAGACGTAAATAAAGTTTGGACAAAGGCTTTTAGCTCTGATGGATTTATAAGAGATTGCACAGAAGAGATAACCAGAAGAGACGATAGGGTTCAGAATTATACAGACCGCTTGAATAATCATCTTGCCTTAAACAAGAAACCCCTTGACGATAGTATTATTTCTATATTCGTTATTGATCTTACCGGCAAAATAATAGGTTCAACAGAACTTGGCTTAATAGGCAAGGATGATTCAGATAAGGGGTATTTTTTAGAAACAATGCAGCATGGCTCTTTCACAAGTGACTTACATCAAGTTCCAAGGTCTAAACAGAGTATGTTCGAGGTGGCAACGCTGCTCACGAGTAGGGACGAACAGAACCCAATAGGCATAATCGTTAATAGGTACAGTGGTGATAATCTACAAAAAGGCTACTCTGGGTGGAATCAAAGAAGCATCAGGGCAGGTTAAACAACTGGACGGATTGGGGAAAACAGGAGAAGTGTATATTGTAAATAGAGACAAATTAATGATTACGGAATCAAGATTTATAGAAGATTCCGTCCTTAAACAAGTTGTTGATACGGAAGGCGTCAGAGCTGCATTTGATAATAGAATGGGGATGATTGGTATATATCCTGACTACAGGGGTGTCCCGATACTTGGTGCCTCTAAATATCTTGAAGAGATGGGATGGGTTATACTAGCCGAAAAGGACGTTTCTGAAGCGTTTGCTCCCATTGTAAGTCTGAGAAACTTCGTTATCATTGTGGGGATTACGGGCATTATAGCTGTAGTAATAATTGCAATCTATCTTTCGTTAAATGTAACAAGACCTATCAGCAAATTGGTTGAATCTGCCCATGCCATTGCTGATGGAGATTTGACTAAAGAAATCAATGTCAAGGGTGAAGACGAAATAGGTTATCTGGCCAACTCATTTGATACGATGCGTATAGAGCTTGGTAAATCATTTAGAAATATTGAAAGACATAGAAAAGAGCTTCAGCACCTTTCCGAAAGAATAGTCTTAGTTCAGGAAGAGGAACGCAACAAACTATCACGTGAATTACACGACCATACCGGCCAGGCACTGATAGCGCTAAAGACAAATCTCGAAGTAATAGATAAACTACTTCCAGAAAATGTCCATGAGACACGGGAATGGCTTAAAGATTCAAAACAATTTCTGGTTAAAACCTTAGAAGAGATACGAAATCTATCTTACATCCTCAAGCCCCCAATGCTTGATGAACTTGGACTGGTACCTACCATAGAGTCATATTCAAAAGACTTTTCTACCATGACAAAGATTGCGGTAAATATAAAATCAAATCTTAAAGACGAAAAGATTCGACCAAATCTGGAGTTATCCCTGTACCGAATGGTACAGGAAGCCCTTACAAACGTGGTTAAGCATTCCAAGGCAAAGACTGTTCAGATTAATATTTGCCATGAAGATTCAAAATTAGTCCTGAGCATAGAAGATGACGGAAAAGGATTTGATACTGAGAAAATGTCGTGTGATAAAGTTGAGGAACACGGGATTGGTTTACTGGGAATGAGGGAAAGATTTGCATCTGCAGGAGCAGACTTTCAAGTGTATTCAAAGGAAGGAAAGGGTACAAAATTGATAGTTAAATGTTAGACTTAATAGCATATCACTTACAAATCTCCGTAAACTTTACTTTCTCAGTATTAATCTGAATTTTAGAGGATAAGAAAAATGTCAAAAATTACAGTTTTGCTAGTTGAAGACCACCATGTAGTCAGGAAAGGTATCTCATATTTACTATCATTGGAGGAGGACATTGATGTAGTAGGAGAAGCTGAAGATGGGAATGAAGGCATACAGATGGCAAAGGAACTGTGCCCTGATGTTGTCATAATGGACATAACAATGCCTAACTTAAATGGCATAGATGCCATAAAGAAAATAAGTAAATCTATGCCGGAAACCAAAGTAATGATAATGACAATGCATACCAGAGAGCAATACATACGACAGGCGTTAAGAGACGGAGCATCCGGTTATTTACTGAAAGAGTCCACACAGGATGAACTTGTTGACGCCATTAGAACGGTACATAAAGGTGGTGTGGCTTTGTCTCCTTCTATATCCAGATTCGTCTTAAATGAATATGTCAGGCAAAGTGACCCCAAAAAGGATGTTGATAGTATAGAACTTCTTACCGATAGAGAAAAGCAAGTCCTTCGCTTGATTGCCGAAGGTAAAACAAATAAGGAGATAGCAAAGTGCCTGTCTATAAGCAAAAGTACTGTAAACATACACCGGACAAATGTAATGCATAAACTTGATATACATGATACGGTGGGATTAGTCCGGTATAGTATAGAAAAAGGTATCATCGTAGTTGATAAATAATTTATACACACCACAAAATAGTTTTTTCGAAAAAAACAGAAAACTATTTCGCCCCTGCCGGACGGGCAGGGGCGTTTTCCAATCCGAGTAAAGTCCTCGGCGTCTTTTGTCCGGGGAGAGTCCTCGGCATTTTCCAGTCCGGGGATAACTGCAACCAAGATTTGGTTTTCAGGAAAACCAAAAACCAAATCGGTTTTAGTATACGTACTAATAAAATGGATAAGAATACAGTCTTAATTACCGGTGCCAGTGGTTTTATTGGTACTGCATTGATTGCTCGACTGAGAAAGCAGTATTACATTATTGGCATTGATAAGGTACTACATAAAGACAGGGATAGCAGCGTCTTATGGTATAAGGTTGATATTTCAGACAAGAAACATCTAAATGAAACTCTTCGTGAAATAAAAGAAAAGGTTTCTAGTAAAATCGATTACGTCTTTCACCTGGCAACATATTATGACATGTTAAACGAAGAAAATGAGATGTATCGCAAAACCAATGAAAATGGGACGAGATACTTACTGGACAACTTAATTGATTTTGATGTGAATAACTTTATTTTTACGAGTAGTACAATTGTTATGAAGCCATCTATAGATGGTGAAAAATTGGGTGAGAATTCCTCTTTAACCTCAACATTTTATTATGGAAAATCTAAAATTGAGGGAGAAAAAATAGTATTAGAGAAAAAAGGAAAGATAAGAACAACTAATCTTAAGGACTTTCAGGAGTATATTCTAATAATTGCAGATTAATACCTCTTGCAAATCAAATCGCGTTTATCTGGAGAAAAGGTTTTGGTTATAAAATCCTTCCCGGAAAGGCAGAAGGAGGTATATCATATGTGCATATTGAAGACGTACTTGATGCATTTGAGAAAACTATCTTTATGTTTAAGGAAATACCTTCCGGATCAATACTTATTGTATCAGAAGATGAATATGTTCCGATTAACAACCTTTATAACCAGATTTTCTGTGAGATTTATGGTAAGAAACTAAATCCTATACATCCTCCAAAATGGCTTGTGTGTGTTTTTGTGTATATAACGAACTTGATTTACAATATTCTGGGGACGGGATTTTTCTTTAAGCCCTGGATGATTAATTTATCAGACAAGAAATATCGGTTTGATATCGACAATGCTAAAAGAATGTTAAATTGGCAACCCAGGTTTCTGTTGAAAGAATATATGAAGGTAATAATAAAAACCCTCAAAAATGACCCGAAAAGATGGTTGGAAATTAACTTAATAAAACCTAAATATTAGAAACAAAATCTGAGATCCGTTAATACAATAATCTATTTTATCTGAACAAGGTTTGTAGATAAATATGGTGTCATTACGCTGATAGCACCCCGCACTTCTCCTTCCTTATAACCTTCCTTAATCCCTCCTGCTATGTCTTTTTCACCTTTTGGCCCTCCATGACATTTAAGACATGCAGGCTTTATGTAAACAGGCAACATATATCGGTATACCTTTGACCCATCAGAATTGGTAATAACCTCTCCTTTCCCTTTGTCCTTCGGATAACCAGGTTCCTCAAACTTATTGAGATATCTTGTCTCAAGGTCATCCGGATGATTAGCCAGGTTTCTGTACCTGATACTTGTTTGCTTGAGATAATAGCCAGCTCCCATTGCCTTATTATATTTAAAACTGGTACGTCTGCCGACA
>CAXGMX010000100.1:0-7437 GCA_964010955.1 uncultured bacterium | reverse complement strand
AGAGCCAGTCATTTTTACCCGACTATTTGTTTGGCGGGCCTGTGCAAAAAAAACAGGAGGTGAAAACACATGGGTAACCCAAAAGACTCAGACCGACTTGCTTTATTAATGCAATACACTTGTTACCATATGGTGATATATGTTGGCCTTATAGCTGCATTTGCATCAAACACACTTATTCTTCCTTATTATATCTTAATTATAGCAGGCGTAGCCTTTATTCCATCTTGTATTTCCACTGGTATTATTGCAGCTAATCTTCCATATTACAAAAATTTTGACGAATTTGAAAAAAAGAAATTAAGAGTTTTTAAATGTGAGATTGGGCCATCTTGGCTTTGGACAGGAATAGAAAACTACGGCTTTTGGGCAGGAATGCTTACGGTTTTTGTAGGTTATATTTGTAAGAGAGTCTCTCTATCTCTATATCTATATTAATAACCAATCAGAACAAACAGATTTTATAAATTTCAAGTTTCAAATGGCAAATCAATGCTTACTTGCCCGACGGTTTGTGTGGCGGGTCCCTATTATTATCGAGCCAATAGGGGGGAGGAGGAGAAAATGTCCGCACTGATTGATGAATTTAAGAAAGATCATTCGGAAATCATTGACACACTCAAAGAAATCAAAGAACTTGGTGTTCTTTCGGAAGAGGGGCAGGCAAAGCTCATATCCGCAAAAGAGAGTTTGCTTGAGCATCTCAGGAAAGAGGACGAACTACTTTATCCTGTTCTCCGGAAAGAAGCAGAGCATAATGAGAAAGCTGAAGGAACTATTAGATGTATTTGCAAAGGACATGGAGAATGTCTCAAGAGTAGTGATGGATTTTTTTGATAAATATTCTGAAGATGTTATTGATAGTGCGGTTACAGACGAGTTTGAACACCTTTTTGCAGCTTTTCGAAACAGGATAAGGCACGAAGAGGACATTCTCTATGAGGAGTATGAAAAGTTAGACCAATAATAATAGGCCGGGACGCTATTTCTAACGTGTCAGCCATTATTTAATCTTTTTTTCTTTTGTTTCTAACCTCAGCGTTTATCTGCGCTTATCCGCGTCCAAATTTCTCTTTCTAAGCTATAACCTTATAAACTTTGTCGTGAGGGTGTACTTTTTGTGTAACATTTATACCTATTGAGTCCCCCGCCTTAGCTTCAGTGACATCAGCGTGTTCAATCTGCATAGATTCGACAGTTTCCGTAAAATCATCAGTATGCCCTTTAATATGGATCGTATCACCAATTTTCAGGAAATCTCGAAGCTCAACAATGCCAACACTGAGACGTCCGTAATAGTGTGTTACCGTACCTATTTCTTTCTCTTGCATAACAACCTCCTTTTTTGAATTTCCCCATTTATCAAAAATTAAGGCCATAAGCCAACCAGGTCTTTCAATATGACAAATGATTCAGTCTCGCAGTCGTCATTTGTTAATGTTATTAGTTATTTGTCAATTGTCAATGGTAAATCGTAATTTTTACTGCTTAAACCGCTTTTTTCCCTTTGCGTTCTTCTTGTCCTCGGCGCCTTTTGTCCGGGGAGCGTCTCCGCGGTGAATCCCCGTCTGTAAATGTATAAATATTAGATATTTAATCAGGTTTTAATGTAGACGTTTCAGATTCTTTTTGTATAATAATCAATTCTATAATACCCATAAGATATATTAACACAAGCACTTAAGCGTAGACGGCTTTTAAGCCGTTTACTATCCGGATGTATTTAGGGCAATGGCATGGATTTTGTCATAAATAGTTGAAAATATGGACTTCTCACAGCTCCTCGGACAAAAAGGCGCCGAGGACTTTACACTGATTAACACAGATGAAAAAATAGAGACAAAACGAATGACTAATGGCGAATAACTAATAACAGAATATTATTATGAGCAGAAGAGAAAGACGTTACGACAGTGCTAAGTTTATCCATAACCTGGAACCCGACTATCAAAAAGTTTATTTAGAGATACCGGATGATTTTCGTGAGAAAATCTTAACCAAACTTTCCCGGTTATATGGTGAAGATACAGCAAAAGAATATATGCCCGAGCTTGAACGTATCTGCAGGGTCTATTATGCCTATAAAACTGAAGAGATGCTTGAGCGTACAAAAACATTAGACCCGAAAAATCTTTTTACAGAAGAGGACGTTATCTTAATTACTTATGGAGATCTTATCCGTGAAGAAGGTGCTTCTCCACTTACGACACTCTCAAAATTCTGTGGCCTCTACCTCAAGCAGACAATTAACACACTTCATATACTCCCATTCTTTCCCTATTCATCAGACAGAGGTTTTGCTATTGAAGATTTTGAGACTGTAGACCCTGAACTTGGATCATGGAAGGATATTGAAGATCTGGCGTCACGTTATAAACTGATGTTTGACGGAGTGATAAACCATGTCTCATCAAAGAGCCGATGGTTTCAGAGGTTCCTGGACGGAACCCCACACTATAAGGACTTTTTTATCAGTTATGACTCTTATGATGACCTTACATCCGAGGAGCGAAGTGCTATTTTTCGGCCGCGTACCACTGATATCCTTACAAAATTCCATACCATCGATGGAGAGAAACACGTCTGGTCAACTTTCTCAAAAGACCAGATCGATTTAAATTATAAGAACCCTGAAGTATTGGTAAGGGTTATTGAGATATTACTGTTATATGCGCGCAAAGGGGCTGACATTATCAGGCTTGATGCTATTACCTTTCTCTGGGCAAGTCCGGGTACTTCGTGTGCCAACCTGGAAGAGACGCACATGATCGTCAAGGTCTTTCGGGATATCTTAGACCTTGTTGCACCGCATGTGTCAATAATTACCGAAACAAACATCCCGCACGAAGACAATATTTCATACTTTGGAAATGGCAGTGACGAGGCGCATATGGTTTATAATTTTGCCCTCCCGCCTCTTGTGCTTCACACATTTTACACAAAAGACACGACCAGGCTCAACGAATGGGCAGAAAGCCTTAAACCCGTTTCTGAGACAACGTCTTATTTCAACTTTCTTGACTCACATGACGGTGTGGGACTTATGGCAGTTAAGGATTTATTATCGCACGACGAAATTAAGTTTGTTATTCAGAGAGCAAGAGAACATGGAGGCTATATCTCTTACAAAACCGATAAGGATGGCCTGGACGTACCTTACGAGATTAATATTACATGGTTTAATGCTCTCTGCAGGGAAGACGGTACGGTAAAGACAGACCTTCAGGTCGAAAAATTTATCGCTTCAAGAGCCATGGCCTTAGCCCTTCAGGGAGTTCCGGGGATCTATCTGCACAGCTTCTTTGGTACCCATAATGATATAGATGCAGTAAGCTGTCCCGTATCTAAACGTGAGATAAATCGTAAGGCACTTGATTATAATATACTCACAAAAGCTATAGAGGATCCTGATACACTGATATCAAAGATCATCCGAAAACTGAATACTCTTATTAGTCTCAGGACAAAACAGAGCGCCTTTTCATCCAAATGGAGTCTCAGAAAATTTTGAAAGTCAAGGCCTGAGATATTTTAGACACTCTTAAGAACATCTCCAAACGAAGACCAGCATATCCTCTCTTTGATCAATATCACGGATGATGAGATTCAGATAGCAATTCCATTGAAAGAAGTTCAAATATTTAAACAGGAGTGGTATGACCTTATCAGACAGGATAAGCATACTTTTGAGGATGAAAATATCAGCCTTACATTAAAACCTTATGATGTTGTCTGGCTCGGAACCTCAATAACAAATTCACCGCAAAGACGCTCCCCGGACAAAAAGCGCCGAGGACAAGACGAGGACAAGAAGGCGATAAAGCGAAGAGAGCTTAAGGATAAAAAAACCAACCGGCAATAAGGGGATTACTCAAAATGATAAAGACTAAAATAATCGCTACACTTGGCCCTTCCTGTGATCAGAAGGAAACCATCAAGCCTATGATCGATAATGGTGTTGACATCTTTCGGTTAAACTTTTCTCATGGTACGCTCGACGTACATGCACAATTATTGGAGAACCTGAATGCCGTTCGTGCAGAGCATCGTCACACGACTGCCGTGATGGGTGATCTATGCGGCCCGAAGATACGTATCGGACGTCTTCAACCCGATGGCGAGTTGTTAGAAGAAGGAGATGAAGTCATCATTATTCACAGCGAAGAACAGGGTCACGTAAATCGCTTTGGTACAAATTATGAATTTTTCTCTAAAGATGTAGAGACCGGCCACCGCGTCTTTATCGATGACGGTCAAATTGCCCTGCGCGTAATTCGTAAGGACGAAGAGCAGACGGTGTGCGAAGTCGTGGTTGGCGGGCCCCTGCACAGCCGTAAGGGAATCAATCTGCCGGACACAAACGTCAGTATACCATCAATTACAGAACGCGACTGGGAATGCGTGGACTGGGCTATCGAACACAAAGTTGAATTTCTGGCTCTAAGCTTCGTCCGGTCGGCAGATGAAATCAATCAATTAAAAGATTATCTTAAGAAAGCCGAAACAGCTATAAAGATCGTTGCCAAGATCGAAACACCTCAGGCGTTGACACACCTGGAAAGTATCGTTCACGCATGTGATGCTGTGCTTATCGCACGAGGTGATCTCGGAGTTGAAATGGATCTGGCAGAGGTGCCCGTCATCCAGAAACGGATTACCCGGATCTGCCGGCGCCTTGGCAAGCCTGTAATAGTCGCTACCCAGATGCTGCAAAGTATGATTGATAGTCCCGTTGCAACCAGGGCTGAAGTCTCGGACGTAGCCAACGCTATTATGGACCTTACCGATGCCGTCATGCTTTCCGGTGAAACTTCTGTGGGTAAATATCCACTCAAGGCGGCACAAACCATTCGGCGCATTGCCGGAGTAACGGAAGAGTACCTCCATCATGACGAACATGCACGCCTCACGACCACTACGAAGGACGAACTGGTCATGACTGCAGCGATTGCACGCAGTATAGATCAGATCGTAGATGATATTTCTGCTCAACTCGTGGCGGTATGGTCGCAAACAGGTACAACAGTCAGATTGCTCAGCAAAGAACGCCTTAATGTTCCTGTTCTTGCGTTAAGCTCTGACCAGCGCACGTGTAATCAAATGAGCCTGCTTTATGGTGTAATACCCAGATGCCAGCCATTGCCGGAAGATAACAATAAGTTCACCCAAATAGTGGATAATTTCATTATCAATCGTAAATGGGCACAGGTTGGAGACAAGATTGTCCTGTTAACCGGCCAGCCAATCGGCACCGCCGGCGCCACCAATGCCGTCATAGTCCACACTGTTGGTGATAAGAAATGATTTTAGATTTACGAATTACGATTTAAAAGAAGCAAGAAACAAGAAACCCGCCTTTCGCCTTTTAACCTACATTTTTGTTTTTCTTTGCGTCCTTTGCGATGAGAAGTCAATATTCAATCTCTTCAGCCCTACTGGTCTCTTGCTAAACGGAAGCCTGTGGTGGCGAATTTCTTGATGTCTGGATCAAAATCATTACGGTCGACCGTGCGAAGGTTGTTTGGTTTGCTCATCCAGCAGCCGCCGCGTAAAACACGAGTTAAGCCGTCAGACGGTCCTTGAGGGTTTTTCGCGGGACTGTTTCATAATAGTTCCTGTCATACAAGTCCGAGCACCATTCCCAGACATTTCCCATCATATCGTAAAGGCCTAGTCCGTTTGGTTTCTTCCCTGCTACAGCATGAGTACCGTGCCTGGCGGAATTACTATAGTACCAGGCGTATTCATCAAGTTCAGATTCTTTGTCTGCCCCGGCCCATTTTTCCTTTCCGCCTCCGTTTCTTGCAGCGTATTCCCACTCAGCTTCCGTGGGAAGACGGTAATTCATACCTGTCGCCTTATTCAACTTTTTTATAAAATCCTGAACGTCGTTCCAGCTTATCCTTTCAACAGGGCAGTTACCGCCTTTGAATTTAGCAGGATTATAACCTATTATGTCAGTCCATTGCTTCTGGGTCACCTCTGTTTTCCCCAGATAAAAATCGTCCACGCACACCGTATGAATAGGTTTCTCATTTCTTTCTGCTTCCGCATCACCAAAGATGTTTCCCATGTCGAAACATCCGCCTTTTATATACACCATATTGTCTTCGGTTTCACCGGCGGCTTCAGTCCTCTGATGTTTTGATTCTGACGACCGCAGTTTTGCATCCTCTTGTTCGTCCTTTGCATCCACTACCAATGTAACCGCCTCTTCGTAATATTCCCCATCCTTTCCTACCAGTGTGAGGTAACTGGTGAGGCTTGATAACGAGTCATCGTAATTTCCTGTCTTGAAAAGCGCCTTGCCGTAATGGAAATGAAATTCGCCGGGAAGCTTTACTCCCAGTTTCAGCGCCTTCTCAAGGCCCCGTACCGCATCTTTCCATTTCCCCGCCAGGATATCTTTTTCTGCCGCACTGATTAATATGTCGACTTGTATCTCTGGCGGCAGTTCCTTTTCCTGTGCAGACACGACTGGCATAACAGCGGCATGCACTGCCATCATTAATGCCACGGAGAAAATACTGCTTATTACAGCTTGCCTGATATATTCAATTCGAATTGTATACATATCACAATATTAGTTTTAATAGTCTAATTTGTCAAACAAATAGGTGTGGGACAATGGTACAAAGAACTTTGATGTTCATAAAAGAGTAAATCCACTCTTCTACTTATATCCAAAGCGGCTTAATGCTGCTTCATCTTTTCTCCAGTTTTTACTGACCTTGACCCAGAGGTCCAGATAGACTTTTTTTCTAATAGTTCTTCAATGCCTTCCCGTGACTTCTTTCCTATTTCCTTCAACATGCGGCCTTCTCCACCGACAACAATCAATTTATGACTCTCTTTCTCTACATATACCGTTGCAGAAATATAATCGAGTTCATTGCTTCTTGATACAAACTCCTTTATCACCACGGCAACGCCATGCGGTATTTCCTGTCTCACAGAAAGCAGTATCTGCTCACGGATAAGCTCTGCAATTGTTAACTTTTCCTGTTGGTCTGTTACAGTACCTTCCGGATAGTAAGCCGGGCTCTCCGGCAATAGTTCAAGTATCTTATTAATCAGTATCGGAATATTGATTTTTGTTATGGCAGAAACAGCAACACCCCCTTTAAAATTACCCAGTTTCTTATATTCTTCAATAATAGCATCGAGATTTGGCACATCGGCAATATCCAGTTTATTGATTACCAGCAGGGTATCCTGATTAATGTTGCGTATCAGTTTGGCAGCACGCTTATCATCTCTGTGCGGGGGAGTCGTGCCGTCTACAACAAATAAGACCACATCGGCATCTTTGAGGCAGGAGCGTGCGGACTTTACCAGATACTCATCAAGTTTCTGCTTAGGTTCCAATATTCCAGGTGTATCAAGAAAAACAATCTGCCCTTTCTCCGACTCGCAAATACCCGAGATTCTGTTACG
>CAXGMX010000099.1:0-7501 GCA_964010955.1 uncultured bacterium | reverse complement strand
CCCCACGGTATATAATCACGGCCCACATAATGAGCGCTGCAAAAAGGAAGATCTGCCACAACTTGCCAAGTTCAACGAATTCCCAACCCTGATTACCAAGGAGACGCCAATGATCGCCAAGCATGTTCTTTGGTCCCATAAAGCATCCCACAAGCATACCAACAACTACTGTAACCAGTAACCAGAAGAGTACGTTGATAAGTGTAACTTGATGTTTAGATTCCTGCCGGTGAATACTCGGAAGAATGAAGATAGAACCGGCTATCCAGCAAGTTGATATCCACAGTATCGATAATTGAACATGCCAGCTACGGGTAATCGTTATCTGCAGGTATTCAGAAATGTTATAACCGAAAAAGTTGTAAATCCGACAAAATCGTGAATCGTCAGTACACCGGCCACTATCTGCAGAAAAAACATTGCAACCGCAACCGCAAAAAACTTGTATGTTGCACGTTGGCCGGCAGTAGGAACAGATGATGAAATAGTTTCACTGTTAACCGGATTTTCTTTAGCCGGTGACTGCAGTCCGGCAGACTTGGCGTAATAACCATAAATACAGAGAACAGCACCCAAACCGAAAATCATGAACAGTAACCCGATAACGCTCCACAAGATTACTGAAGGTGTTGGGGTGTTGCCTGCGTATTCATCGTATGGCCAGTTATGGGTATAACTGGATTCGCCGCCCGGCCTTTCTGCCGAACAAACCCAGGCACCCCAGTAGAAAAAGGCCGCAAGGTCTTCGAGTTCAGAGTCGTCTGTAATATAGCCTGCCGGCTTGAAAGACTCAATATGATCTCCCTTGAATTTTAAACGATAATATTCGACCAGTCGTTCTGCAGCGTATACCTGTCCTTCTGTGAGGAACGACAATACCCCTCTACCCTGTCGTAGTAATTTGTCTTGAGCTCACGCTTAACACGAACAGAGATACCGTCTTTCTCTATTTGAGTCAGCTCCTCCGTTCTGCCATTTGTGAACTGCTTGCCGTAATAATCGTTCATCTCTACCGCAATCTGGTGAAGCGCTTCGGCAGTAAAATCCGGTCCACGGGCAGCGCCGTCCCCGAACATACTGCCGTATTCCATCAGAGCATATTTCTGAAAAACCTGTTGTCCACGCTCGACGGAAGCCCGCATAAAGACTGGCTCCCCTGAAGATGAAACATAATCCGGCTTTGGAGGTGCATCTTTGTATGTCTTGATGCCCATGAACAAAACACCCGCTGCTCCTGCAACCAGGACAACAAGTAAATATTTCCACCAATTATTTCTCTGCATATTTCAACTTCCTGAAAATTCTTCTAAATATCCGGTAATTATTTACCCGGATTTACACTGTACATAAACCGTACATCCGTAATGGTTCCCGAACAAAGCCACTCTCTATGCCAATGAAGCCGGCAAAGACCGTGTTTTGTCCAAATATAAGAGGAAAAATTTTATCACATACCGGATGGAAGTAACAAGTATTATATAGCCATAGGAGTAGAAAAACGATGCTAGAACAAGGAAATGTGTACCATATAGTGCCAACCGGATAATACTCGTTCCATCACTTAGCGTGGAAACGAGTATCAGGGTTGTTCTGTACATGTCTGCGGTTAAAGCTTATCGTCTTAAAAGGTAATAAAGCTTACCTGAAGTATTAAAATCTTCCGCCTTCTTGAGGGCCTCTTCGCCTATTCCAAGGAAAATTTCTGCCCTGTCAGTCGTTTTGGTGGTACTCCTTGAATCATGTGTCAATGTAAAAAATGATTTCCCGGCTTGCCCTTCCTCATTAAGGTTTGTCGCCTCTTCAATAAGCACAAAGGCAAGTCCACCAGGAGGAAAAGCCCTGTCATCGGCAGCGATGCCCCTCATTGGGATAACACGTAAACCTAATGAACCAAAATAGACTGAAGTTTTCCAATCATCTTTCCAATCATATGCAAGGCTTGTACTATGTGTAACATTTTTGTCGGAAACTGGAAACCCATAACCTGTAAAGTTGACTTCGCCTCCGTTTTCCTTCCCGGTAACCTGAAACACCCTGAAATTTTTTGCAATAAAGTCGGTCAGCTCCTGCGGGCTCTTGCTGCTAACGTATCCATCCCTGAAAAGGCTTAATGTGTCTATCTGTTTTTCAGGAGTAAAACCAATTGATTCGAAAGATTCAGGATATGGCTCGACCTTTTCAAAATATTTCCTGCTATTGTCTATCGCGTAAAGCAGGGAAGTTTTATCATAATCGTCTTTAAAGTCGGGAATTTGATTTGGGTCTGTAATCTCTGACAGGTTTACTCCCACTTCCATTGGTGTAAGAGTTACTGGCTTCTCTACCGCTTCTGTTGGAGGAAGAGATACTGGCTTCTCCACCGCTTCTATTGGTAATAGTGGTGTTTCTTTCACCGTAGTTGTTGCACACCCTGCCTGGAAGATCATAATCAAAAACGCAACTGCCAGTAAACTGTTAAGTATGTTATTCTTTGATTTCATAAACCTATTACTCCTTCCCAGTAATATTAATGTTATATTGAGATTACTTAGTGCTTAAAGT
This sequence comes from uncultured bacterium, assembly GCA_964010955.1. Classification (GTDB taxonomy): domain Bacteria; phylum Planctomycetota; class Brocadiia; order Brocadiales; family Scalinduaceae; genus Scalindua. The sequence continues at coordinate 4,960 of CAXGMX010000099.1, read as the reverse complement.
GCCGTTCCCCTGTCAAGACCATTGCGATTCCATGTTCATCTGCTGCATCTATCGATTCCTGATCCTTTTTAGAGCCACCGGGTTGTATTATGGCAGTAATTCCAGCCTTAGCCGCAATGTCTATACAATCCCTGAAAGGGAAAAAGGCGTCAGAAGCCATTACCGTTCCTGCGGTTCTGCCGCCTGATTTGCTAATTGCGATGTTTGTGGAGTCAACGCGGCTCATCTGGCCCGCTCCTACACCAATTACCATCTTATTCTTTGTGAAAACTATTGCATTAGATTTAACGTGTTTGCAGACCTTCCACGCAAATAACAACTCCTCTATCTCCTCTTCTGACGGAGCTTTCTTTGTAACTACCTGCAGCTTATCTTTGTCACCGGAATTCATATCTTTATCCTGAACCAATAAACCACCAACAACACCCCTGAAATCATTTATCCCCTTCTTTATGGATGAATCACCTAATGAGTTTAATTTCAACAATCGAAGATCCTTCCCCCAACCTCGCTTTGTAGTCAAAATCTCAATAGCCGCATCGTCGAAACCCGGTGCTGCAATTGCTTCAACAAAATGGCCCGGTTCTGTAATGGCCTCAGCAGTCTTCTCATCAACTGTCCTGTTTAAGCTCAATATACATCCAAAAGCCGAAACGGGATCAGAACTATAAGCGTTTGTAAAAGCGTCTTTGAGATCTTCTGCGCATGCAACACCACATGGATTAGCATGTTTGATTAAGACGGCAGATGGCGTATCAAATTCCTTAACGATTTCAATGGCAACATCGGTATCCAATATATTATTAAAAGACAACGCCTTACCGTGCAACTGCTCCGCGTTTGAGATACAGGGCACATCAACGTTTTTATCAACATAAAATGCTGCTGTCTGGTGGGGGTTTTCGCCATATCTTAAATCCTGCTTTTTATGCAATTCCCTACTTAATGTTTCCGGATAAGCTTCTTTATTATTGCTGTTGAAATAATTAAAGATTACCTTATCGTACTGACTGGTATGTTTAAATGCCTCGGTAACCAGCTCATAACGTGTCTCGTACGAGAGGTCACAGCCTCCTTCATTTAATTCTTTCAGCAGCGAGTCATAACGTTCAGGATTTACCACAACTGCAACGTGTTTAAAATTTTTGGCCGCAGATCTGATCATAGATGGTCCGCCAATATCAATATTTTCAACAGCTTCTTCCTGAGATACATTCTCTCTACTGATAGTCTTCTCAAACGGATATAGATTAACAACAACAAGGTCTATTGTGTCAATCCCCAAATCCTCTATCTGTTTCATATGACTTTCGTTATCCCTTACAGCAAGCAAACTGCCGTGAATTTTTGGATGGAGCGTCTTTACCCTGCCATCCATTATTTCCGGGAAGCCTGTATATTCAGACACATCAGTAACTTCAATACCATTTTCTCGAATCGATTTAGCAGTACCACCAGTCGACATAATTTTAATACCAAGATCTGCCAGGCCTTTAGCAAGATCAATTATTCCCGTCTTGTCAGAAACGCTTACCAAGGCTGTTTTAATTTTTGCCATTGAATCTCTCTCCTTTCAATCGTTAACTTCCTGTTTGCCTCTCAATGATGTTATCAAAGCACCGGTTTTATGTCAAAATAATAAACAGAATATTTTTCATGCTAGACATAAAAGAGGTTAAATAGTATCATAAAATCAATCAAATTTGATAACAACTTAAGCCATATATAAACAACTTTTTTTGAAATATCTGAATATAATTTCCAAAACATTAATTAACAAAAGAGGTGTCTATTTATGAAAAAGAAGTATATATACTTTTTTGGTAATGGTAGTGCCGATGGTAATGCCAATATGAAAGATTTACTCGGTGGCAAAGGTGCAAACCTGGCAGAGATGGCAAATCTCGGATTTCCCGTGCCTTCCGGGTTCACAATTTCAACAGAGGCATGTGATGCATACAATAAAAAGAACAAAACTTACCCCCCCGGACTCCAAGGTGAAATTGATAAAAACCTTTTATGTCTGGAACGTGAAATGGGTGCTAAATTGGGCAATGCTAAAAACCCCTTGTTGGTTTCTGTGAGAAGCGGCGCCGCTGCTTCAATGCCGGGAATGATGGATACCGTGCTGAATTTAGGGTTGAACCCTGATTCTGTCCAGGGCCTTATTGTAAAAACCGGGAACGAAAGATTTCCCTGGGATGCATACAGACGGTTTATAAATATGTTTGGCAATGTAGTAATGGGCATGGAACACCATGACTTCGAGGAAATAATGGACAGACACAAGAAAAAAGCAAGAGTGGAAAATGACACAGACCTAAGCGCTGAACAATTAAAAAACGTCTGCGAGGACTTTATCACTATTTATAAAAAAAGAACACGTACTAATTTCCCCTTAGACCCAAAAGAACAATTGCGAAAAGCAATTGTTGCAGTGTTTGATTCCTGGAACAACCCAAGGGCAATAAAATATAGAGAAATATATGGTATTAAGGGTTTATTAGGGACTGCCGTAAATGTTCAGGCGATGGTATATGGGAATATGGGAAATGATTCTGCAACCGGTGTGTGTTTTACAAGAAATCCATCTACGGGAGAAAATAAATTTTATGGAGAGTTCCTTCTTAATGCGCAAGGCGAGGATGTTGTAGCAGGTATACGAACTCCGGAACCAATAAGCGATCTGAAGAAAGAATTACCCGTAGCATATAAGAAATTGGTAAAGATAAGAAGAGACCTGGAGAAACATTACAAAGATCTACAGGATATGGAATTTACCATACAAGAGGGAAAGTTGTTTATGCTCCAGACGAGGAATGGAAAGCGAACCACGCACGCCGCCGTTAAGATAGCTGTAGATATGGTAAAGGAAAAGCTGATAGACAAAAGAACTGCCATCAGCAGGATAGACCCGAATCAATTAGATCAACTGCTACACCCAACATTTGATCCAAAAGCTAAAAGAGATGTGATTGCCAGAGGATTACCGGCTTCACCGGGAGCTGCATTCGGCAGGGTTGTATTTCATGCTGACGATGCAGAAAGGTTAGCTGCAAAGGGAGAGATGGTTATACTTGTAAGGATAGAAACTTCCCCTGAAGACGTTGGAGGCATGCATGTATCACAGGGAATCCTTACAACCAGAGGCGGCATGACCTCTCATGCTGCAGTCGTAGCCAGGGGCATGGGAACATGCTGCGTGGCAGGATGCGGCAGTATTCAAATCAATTATCAGAAAGAGGCATTTACTGTTGATGGCAAGGTTGTCAAAAAAGGTGACTACATTTCACTAGACGGCACATTGGGAGAAGTAATGCTGGGAAAAGTACCCACAGTAGAACCTGCACTCAGCGGAGATTTTAACAAACTTATGAAATGGACAGACGAGATTCGCAGGCTCAAGATCAGGACAAACGCCGACACACCTGAAGATGCAAAAAGGGCCAGAGATTTTGGCGCAGAGGGAATAGGATTGTGCCGAACAGAACATATGTTTTTTGGTGAAAATCGTATTGACTATGTCAGACAGATGATACTCACGGCAGGTAACGTGATCAGTCTTGAAGCGGCTGTTAAAGAAACGAAATCAGAACTTGATAAAGCGCCAAAAAGAAAACTTTCTCTATTAAAAAGTAAAATCCAGAAAATGAAAGCAAAACTGAAGACATCTCAGAAACTATATAATGACGCACTGAAGAAACTATTACCCATGCAAAGGAGTGATTTTGAAAAGATTTTTAAGATTATGGATGGCTTCCCCGTAACCATAAGGCTCCTCGACCCGCCACTACATGAATTCCTGCCCAATGAAGAACATTTGCAGATTGAACTTGCCAGGAAAATGGGAATGAACCTCAAGGAAGTCAAAGACAGGGTTAATAGTCTCCATGAAACTAACCCGATGCTGGGGCTCAGAGGGTGCCGTCTGGGTATTATCTATCCCGATATTTATCAAATGCAGGTACAGGCAATAATTGAGGCTGCATGTTCTGTAATGAAGAAAGGTATCAAAGTCATACCGGAGATAATGATTCCACTTGTAGGCACAGAAGGAGAAATGATTGTCCTGAAGAAGGACGTTGAAACAGTTGCGAATAAAGTATTAGCAAAGAAGGGTGTTAAGAAAATTTATAAGATCGGCACAATGATTGAGATACCAAGAGCTGCGTTAACTGCCGACCGCATAGCCAGGCACGCTGAATTTTTCTCTTTTGGTACCAACGATTTAACCCAAATGACATTTGGATATAGCCGTGATGATGTCGGCTCTTTTGTACCTCAATTTGCTAAAAGCGGAATATTGGAAAAGGACCCTTTTCAGATTCTTGATCAGACTGGAGTTGGACAGTTAGTCAAGACCGGTATCAAAAAAGGGCGGCAAACACGGCCTGACCTGAAGATAGGGATTTGTGGTGAGCATGGTGGTGAGCCTTCGTCAATAGAATTCTGTCACAGGAATGCTATGGACTATGTGAGCTGTTCTCCTTTCAGGGTTCCAATTGCACGTTTAGCAACTGCTCAAGCAGTAATAAAGGAAAAAATATAAATGGAAAGTTTGTATTCCGAAAAAGACAAGAATATCTCGAAGTTGATTATAGAGAACTTCCTGAAACCTGCAAGATTTGTAAAAGGATTCTTCTCCTGGCATTTCTTTCAAAGAGAAAGCCTTGAGGTTAAATTAAAACAAAAGAATACGCAAATTAAGGACTTAAAGGCTCAACTAAATATCGTAGATCACATGTATGAAGAAGGAAGAAACCTTTTGAAGGAACAGAAAAGGGATCTGGAAGAAATGTTAAAGATGGAACGTGAAGGTGCAAATATCCCTTCTTTGATACAGTTAGGAAGTGAAAAGACAAAGATGTCTCAATGGTCTAAGGTAAAGATAAATAAACTGAAGGCTAAAATAGAAAGACTAGACAAAAGCCGGAATCCTACTACTCCTGAAGGCTATTAT